>NZ_JBNPOS010000033.1:0-18910 GCF_050315295.1 Streptococcus sp. SGI.013 | reverse complement strand
ATTTGTAAAAAAACATCGTCTCTCTCAAATAATTCTTGACAAGAGGATGCCATTTGTTATAAAATATTATGGTATGTTTAGTAACTGATCAAATAATAGCCGGCTAAACGAATACGAAAATCTATGAGGAGGTATTCAAAGTGAAACGTACTTACCAACCAAGTAAAATCCGTCGTCAACGTAAACACGGATTCCGTCACCGTATGTCAACTAAAAACGGACGTCGCGTGCTTGCAGCTCGTCGTCGTAAAGGACGTAAAGTATTGTCAGCTTAATGCGACTAAAAAAACCGACAGTAACTCGAGTCTGTCGGTTTTTTGTTTGGGAAAATATGATAGAATAAAGATATGACAATAGAAATTTTTGATACCCATACACACCTAAACGTAGAAAATTTTACAGAAACTGTCGCAGATGAACTAGTCTTAGCTAGGGAGATGGGCGTGACTGCTCATAATGTGGTTGGTTTTGACCATGACACGATTGAGCGTGCTCTTGACTTAGCAGATAGCTATCCTGAGATTTATCTGACACTGGGATGGCATCCGACAGAGGCGGGTTCCTATAGTAATGAGGTAGAGGCTTACCTTCGTGAGAAACTCCAGCATGATAAAGTGATTGCCCTTGGCGAGATTGGCTTGGACTACTACTGGATGGAGGATCCAAAAGAGGTTCAGGCGGAGGTCTTTAAGCGCCAAATGGCTCTGGCAAAAGAGCTGGATTTACCCTTTGTGGTTCACACCCGTGATGCCCTTGAGGATACTTATGCTATCATCAAGGAGGTCGGTGTAGGACCTCGTGGTGGGATTATGCACTCTTATTCAGGGTCTTTGGAAATGGCAGAGCGCTTCATCGAGCTTGGGATGATGATTTCATTTTCAGGCGTGGTGACCTTTAAGAAGGCCATAGATGTCCAAGAAGCTGCACAACACTTACCCTTAGACAAGATTTTAGTAGAAACAGATGCTCCTTACCTTGCTCCTGTTCCTAAACGTGGCCGTGAAAATAAAACGGCTTATACACGCTATGTCGTTGAAAAGATAGCCGAGCTTCGAGGCTTGACAGCTGAGGAAGTGGCGCGTGCCACAACAGAAAATGCAAAGAGGTTGTTTGGTCTTGACTAAAAAAATTAAAATCCAAGAAGTGATTGTGGTTGAGGGCAAAGACGATACCGCAAACCTGAAACGCTTTTATGAGGTGGATACTTACGAAACCAGAGGCTCTGCCATTGATGAGGATGATTTAGAGCGTATTGAGCGTCTCCATGATTTGCGTGGGGTCATTGTCTTTACTGACCCAGACTACAATGGCGAGCGCATCCGAAAAATTATCATGCAGGCTATTCCTACGGTCAAGCACGCCTTTTTACAGCGAGACGAAGCAGCTCCAAAGTCCAAAACCAAAGGCAGATCATTGGGAGTAGAGCACGCTAGTTTTGAGGACTTGGAAAAAGCTCTCTCTAGTGTCCGTGGTTACTATGATGACGACAATCAGTTTGACATCACCAAGTCAGACCTCATGCGCCTAGGTCTCCTCATGGGAGGTGATAGCCGAAAGCGTAGAGAGTATCTAGGAGAACACTTGCGCATCGGCTATTGCAATGGTAAGCAGTTGCTCAAACGATTGGAGTTGTTTGGGATTAGCCTGGCGGAAGTGGAAGATGTGATGGGGGAGTATAAAAGTTGATGATGAAAAAAGTTGCTCTTTTACGCGGTGTTACCCCTGTTGGAAAGAATAAAATTCCTAAGATGTCTTACTTGGTAGAAATATTGACAGAAGTGGGTTTAACTTCTGTTCAAACTTATATCCAGAGCGGTAATATCATCTGTGAGACAGAATTGGCAAATGAACAACTTAGTCAGCTTATCCATCAAACGATTAAAGAGAAAATTGGTGCAGAATTAGCGGTTATCATCACAAATCAGTCGAAATTGGCACAAGCTATTGCTGAAAATCCTTTTGGAGAAGATTATGATAGTTCTCGTGTCCATTTGTTTTTTACTAATGATGAGATAAATAGAGAAAAACTAAATGAATTACTGCATCAAGACTTTGGTGATGAGAAGTTGGGTCAGAGAAGTCAATGCTTATACCTATATCTCCCAAGAGATGCCCAAAAGAAAAAACTAAATACCAATTATTTAGAAAAACAGCTGGGGATAACAGCCACTATGAGAAAACTAAGCGTTGTTTCACGATTGAGTGAAATGGCCGTGTGATTGGAGAATTTTATGTGTCTTATCTGTGAAAGGATTGAATGGATTAAGCAAAATGAAAATCCGTATTTTGTAAAAGAACTTGAGACAGGGTATGTCGTTATTGGGGATCACCAACATTTTAAAGGGTATACTTTATTTTTGTGTAAGGAGCACGTCACTGAATTGCATGATTTACCTCCTCTTTTTCGAAATCAACATTTATCCGAGATGGCGGACGTATCGGAACTTGTTAGTGAAGCTTTTTTTGCTGATAAAATAAATATTGAGAGTCTAGGGAATGGAGATAGTCATCTACATTGGCATATTTTTCCAAGAAAATCTGGTGATTTAGGCGATTACGGTCGTAATGGTAAAGGGCCAGTTTGGTGGTTGCCATTTGATGAAATGTATGCAGATGAAAAGTGTGCGAAGGGACAAGAGTTAGAAAAGTTGAAAAAACGTCTATTAGCAGAGTTTGAAAATAGGAAGAAAAATAAATGAGAATTGCAGACAAAAACGTTACTCGTGCCGTCCTTGAGCGCCACGGGTTTACCTTTAAGAAATCCTTCGGTCAAAACTTTTTGACTGATACCAATATTTTACAGAAGATTGTGGATACGGCAGAGATTGATCAAAATGTCAATGTTATCGAGATTGGGCCTGGAATCGGAGCTTTGACTGAGTTTTTGGCAGAAAATGCTGCCGAGGTTATGGCCTTTGAGATTGATGACCGCTTGATTCCGATTTTGGCGGACACCTTGGGTCGTTTTGACAATGTCACCGTGGTTAATCAAGATATCTTGAAGACTGATTTGCAAACGCAAATCAAGAACTTTAAGAATCCTGATCTACCGATCAAGGTTGTAGCCAACCTTCCTTACTACATCACCACCCCTATCCTCATGCACTTGATTGAAAGCAAGATTCCCTTCAGCGAGTTTGTGGTCATGATGCAGCGTGAGGTAGCTGACCGCATTTCTGCCGAGCCAAACACCAAAGCCTATGGGAGCTTGTCTATTGCTGTTCAGTACTATATGACAGCTAAGGTGGCTTTCATCGTGCCTCGGACGGTCTTTGTGCCAGCGCCAAACGTAGATTCCGCGATTTTAAAAATGACACGTCTTGATGCTCCTGCGGTAGCGGTTCAAGATGAGGACTTCTTTTTCAAGGTTGCTAAAGCTAGCTTTGTTCACCGTCGTAAGACTCTCTGGAACAACCTAACTAATGCTTTTGGGAAGTCTGATGAGGTCAAAGCTAAGTTAGAACTTGCTTTGGAAAAAGCCGAGCTAACTGCAAATTTACGTGGCGAAGCTTTATCACTTGAGGACTTTGCGAGATTGTCAGATGCTTTGAAAGAAGCAGGACTATAAAGAAATAAGAAAGGCAAGCCTATCTGGGTTTTGTCCTTTTTCTTTTTTTGATATAATAGGGATATTAAGTATTAAGGAGTTCATTTGCGAGGAAGAATTATCAAATCCCTAGCAGGATTTTATTACGTTGAAGCGGATGGTCACGTTTATCAGACTAGAGCACGTGGCAATTTTAGAAAAAAAGGTCAGACACCTTATGTGGGGGACTGGGTTGAGTTTTCAGCAGAAGACCATTCAGAAGGCTATGTGTTGGCGATTGAAGAGCGTCAAAATAGCTTAGTGAGGCCACCAATTGTGAATATCGATCAAGCAGTGGTCATCATGTCGGCTAAGGAGCCTGATTTTAATGCGAATCTTTTAGATCGTTTTTTGGTGCTTTTGGAGTATAAGAGGATTGAGCCGATTATTTATGTTTCAAAGCTTGATTTATTGGAGGAGCAATCAGAGCTAGACCAGTTGCGCTGTGTTTACCAAGAGATTGGTTATGAGGTATGTTACAACTTAGAGGAGCTCTTGCCATTATTAAAAGATCGTGTAACGGTTTTTATGGGACAAACAGGGGTTGGGAAATCAACCTTGCTAAATAAAATTGCTCCAGAGTTAGCTTTAGAAACAGGTGAGATTTCAGATAGTCTTGGACGTGGCCGTCATACGACGCGAGCAGTGAGTTTATACACTGTTCATGGGGGGAAAATTGCAGACACCCCAGGTTTTTCTTCCTTAGACTATGAGGTCACAAAGAGTGAGGACTTAAATCAGGCCTTTAGAGAACTAGCGCGTCTAACCCCACAATGTAAGTTCAGATCGTGTACCCACACCCATGAACCTAATTGTGCAGTCAAGCAGGCGCTTGAGCAGGGAGAGATTTTTCAAGGACGCTATGAAAATTACTTACAACTACTCAGTGAAATTGAAAATCGTCGTGAAACATATAAGAAAACAGTCAAAAGAAAGTAGGTTATTATGTCACAATTTAAGATTGCCCCATCTATTTTAGCAGCAGATTATGCTAATTTTGCGACAGAGTTGAAGCGTGTTGAAGCAAGTGGTGCCGAATATGTTCATATTGACATTATGGATGGTCAATTTGTACCAAATATCAGCTTTGGTGCAGGTGTGGTCGCTGCTATGCGTAAACATAGTAAGTTGATTTTTGATTGTCATTTGATGGTGGTAGAGCCTGAGCGTTATGTGGAGGAATTTGCTCAAGCAGGTGCTGATATTATGACCATTCATGTGGAAGCAACCACCCATATTCATGGTGCCCTTCAAAAGATTAAGTCTTGTGGGATGCAAGCAGGTGTCGTGATTAACCCAGGAACTCCTGTTGAGGCTTTGATACCTGTTTTGGATTTGGTTGATCAGGTTTTGATTATGACAGTTAACCCAGGATTTGGAGGGCAAGCCTTTATTCCTGAGATGGTCGAAAAGATTAAAAGAGTTGCCCAACTGCGTCAAGAAAAAGGTTTAGACTTTGATATTGAAGTGGATGGTGGGATTGATGATAAGAGCATCAAAGCCACAAAAGATGCGGGAGCTAACGTCTTTGTAGCAGGTTCTTATGCCTTTAATGGAGATTTGAATGAACGTGTGGCAACACTCAAAAAAGCAATTGAGGCCTAAAACGGTTGCTGTTTTTGCCTCTGGTGATATCACAGGAGCTTGTTTTGATTTTGATTATATTGTAGGGGTGGACCGAGCTTGTCTATATCTCTTAGATAAGGGTCTGCCACTTGATTTGGCTGTGGGAGATTTTGATTCCGTATCAACCTCAGAAAAAGCCTTGATTGTCAAAAAAGCTCAAAGAGTCTGTCAAGCCCAGCCTGAAAAAAATGATACAGATACAGAGTTGGCCTTAAAAGAGGTCTTTCGTCAGTATCCAGAAGCATGTGTAACAGTTTTTGGTGCCTTTGGTGGACGCTTGGACCATGCTTTGTCTATTCTCTTTATGCCTAGCGATCCTGAACTTTCCCCCTTTATGCGTCAGCTTTTTTTAAGAGATCAGCAAAATCATATCAGTTACTATCCTAAAGGGAGTCATCTGATTATGCCAGAGCCACAGCTACCCTATGTTGCCTTTATGACAAGTGGTGAGGGGGATTTGGAGATTTTAGGTGCCAAATACCCCTTAGTTTCTTCGAATTATTTTAAGAAGAAGATTTATACCAGTAATGAATTTTTAGATGATCCCATAAAAGTGACCGTAGAAGATGACTATGTTGTAGTGATAAGGAGTAGAGATAGGAGGTAGCATGTTATATCTGATTTTGATCATCATAGTAATCCTTTTGCTATATTTGATTTGGAAGCAAGCAGATGACCAACAAAGACAAGTACAATTTCAAGAAGAAGAAGCGGATCGCTTATCCGATCAACTGTCTTACCAGTTAGAAGTCGCCAATAAAAATTTGCTTCTTGAGCAAAGTAAGCAACTACAGGAATTACAAAGGGATCTTTATCAACAGCTATTGTCTATTCGAGAAACCTTAGGACAACACTTAACGGAGCATCGTGATCGCTCCGATCGACGCTTGGAAATGATGACCAAACAGTTGACGGACGCAGTCAGATTGATGCAAGACTCTAATGAAAAGCGTTTGGAAGAGATGCGGGTGACTGTAGAGGAAAAGCTGGATAAAACATTGCACAGCCGTTTACAAGCTTCCTTTGCAACGGTTTCTCAGCAATTAGAAAGTGTCAATCAAGGTCTAGGTGAGATGAAGACGGTGGCGCGTGATGTGGGGACTTTAAATAAAGTTCTGTCCAATACCAAAACCAGAGGGATTTTGGGGGAATTACAATTAGGACAAATCATTGAAGATATTATGAGTCCTAGTCAGTACGAAGTGGAAGTCCCAACTGTTTCAGGCTCTAGAGAGCGTGTAGAATATGCCATCAAACTCCCAGGACAAAGCCAAGGGCAGACCATATATTTGCCGATTGATTCAAAATTCCCTTTAGAGGACTATTATCGCTTAGAAGATGCCTATGAAAGAGGTCAAAAGGAAGAAATCGAGCTGCACCGAAAAATGCTTTTGGCGGCTATCAAACGTTTTGCTAAGGATATCAATAAAAAATACCTTAATCCTCCTGAAACAACCAATTTTGGAATTATGTTTTTACCGACAGAAGGACTATATGCGGAGGTCGTCAGACATCCTGCTTTCTTTGATAGTTTGCGTCGGGATGACCGTATCGTGATTGCAGGTCCGTCCACCTTATCAGCTTTATTAAATTCCTTGTCTGTTGGCTTTAAGACCTTGAGTTTGCAGCGTTCAGCTAATGATATTGGACGTGCTCTAGGTCAGATTAAAACCGAGTTTGGTAAATTTGAAGGTCTTCTAACGAAAACGCAGACCCAATTAAACCGTGCGAGTCAAAATATCGATAGTCTTTTATCAACACGAACCAAGGCCATATTACGTAGCCTAGATCGTCTTGAGCAAGTGGAGCAAGATGATTCTTTCTTACCAAATCTAGAAATTGAGGAAAACCATGAAAATTAACCAGATGAAAAAAGACCAACTTTTTGAAGGCTATTACCTTATTAAGTCGGCGGAAGTACGAAAAACTAGAGCAGGTAAGGATTATATTGCGTTTACCTTTCAAGATGATACAGGAGAAATCAATGGAAACCTATGGGACGCACAAGCTCACAATGTGGAAAAATTTATAGCAGGTAAAGTTATCTTTATGAAGGGTCGACGAGAGGTCTATAATGGGATGCCTCAAGTGAACCAAATCACCTTGAGACTGGTTCATGAGGGAGAACCTTCTGATCCCAAAGATTTTAAAGAAAAATCACCTGTTAACCTTGATGACATTAAAGAATATCTTGATCAGATGATTTTTAAGATTGAAAATGCCACTTGGCAACGGATTGTGCGTGCGCTTTATCGTAAGTTTGGAAAGGAGTTTTATACCTATCCAGCCGCTAAAACAAACCATCACGCTTTTGAAAATGGCTTATCTTACCACACCGCTACGATGGTGCGTTTGGCAGATGCGATTGGAGACATTTATCCAGACCTCAATAAGAGCTTATTATTTGCAGGCATTATGTTGCATGACTTAGCCAAGGTGATTGAGTTGACTGGGCCAGAAAATACAGAATATACTGTACGCGGTAACCTGATTGGCCATATTTCCTTAATCAATGAGGAAATTACCAAAGTTATCACAGAGCTAGATATCCCTGATGATAAAGAAGAAGTTATTGTGCTTCGCCATCTGATTTTAAGCCACCATGGACAGCTGGAATATGGTAGCCCAGTACGTCCTATGATTATGGAGGCTGAGATTCTTCATATGATTGATAATATTGATGCGGAAATGATGATGATGCAGACAGCACTTAGTCGTGTATCCGAGGGAGAAATGACGAATCGTGTCTTTGCTTTGGACAATCGTTCCTTCTACAAACCAAAATATCATCAGTAAAAAACCAAGAAAAACGAACATGAGGTGACTTAATGTTCGTTTTTTACTTATATTATGATATAATAGCAGAAAATAAATTTCTGGAGAACTGTATGAAATTAAGAAGAAGTGAGCGTATGGTGGTCATCTCTAACTACCTCATCAATCATCCTTATCAATTAACAAGCTTAAATGTATTTGCTGAAAAATATGAAACAGCTAAGTCGTCCATCTCAGAAGATATCTCTATTATTAAAAAAGCCTTTGAAGAAGCTCATATTGGTGAAATTGAAACAGTGACAGGAGCTAGTGGAGGAGTTCTCTTTACACCTACCATTTCTAAAGAAGAGGCATATCAAGTCGCTTCAGATTTACGTGATCGCCTATCTGAAAGTGATCGTATCTTACCTGGAGGCTACATTTACTTATCAGATTTATTAAGTACACCACACATTCTTAATCAAGTAGGGCGTATCATTGCTTCACATTTTAAGGAAAAAAAGATAGATGCAGTGATGACTGTAGCTACTAAGGGTGTTCCTTTAGCTAATGCGGTAGCAAATGTTTTAAATGTACCATTTGTTATTGTTCGTCGCGATTTAAAAATAACAGAGGGATCGACCGTCAGTGTGAACTATGCTAGTGGTTCGAGTGACCGCATTGAGAAGATGTTTTTATCAAAGCGCAGTCTAAAGCCTAACAGTAATGTCTTGATTGTAGATGATTTCTTAAAAGGTGGTGGGACGATTACAGGAATGGTCAGTCTATTATCTGAATTTGATAGCCACTTAGTCGGTGTTGCGGTATTTGCAGAAAACCAGCAGGAAGAAAAGGATTTGGTGGATTATAAATCTCTTCTTAGTGTGGCTGAATTAGATACAAAAAATAAATTTATTCGTGTTGAATTAGGGAATTTATTTGAACTGTAACAATTTTGTAAAAGAGATAGGATTGTCCCTCTCTCTTTTTTATGATAAAATTCTAATTGTTTATAGATATAATGAGGTATTAAAAATGAACATAGAAAATCAATCAATTGATAATAAAAAAACGAATAAATTAACAGCGACTTTGGCAACGACTTCTGCAACACTTGCTGTTCTAGGTGCAAGTGGACTTAACCAGACTGTTCACGCCGAGGATGTAGAATCAGCCACTCAAGTGACAACAACTACAGAGGAGACAACAACACAGTCAACTCCAACCATCGAAGAGGCTACTGCAGCAGTTGCTGATGCTGAAAAAGAAGTGGCGACAGCTAGTGATGCGGCACAGCAAGCTACTCAAGCTGCCACCGAGCAAGATGCGGTAGTAGCAGACTTGACTGAGCAAGTGGCTGCAGCAGAGACAGCTGTGACAACAGCAGAAAGTGCCGTAGCAGAGGCAGAAATTATCGCTTCAGAATCTAGTCCTGAAGTTATCTCTGAAACTCAAGATGAAATCGAAGCAATTACTTCTGAGTTAGAAACAGCCACTACAGCTTCAGAGGTAGCAGGTCAAGCTGTACAAGAAAAAGAGGCTGAGGTTGCTGCTGCTAACACTGCATTACAGGAATCTAAGAATGCCGTTAGCGAGAGCGAAAAAACCATTGCTACTTTATCAGAAGCCGTTCAATCCCCTGAAAAATTAGCCGAAGAAAAGGCAAGTAGTGAGGCTAAGGTAGCGAGTCTTGAAAAAGAAGTTGCAACTGCTGACAAAGAACTTGAAGCCGCAAAGGCAACCGCTTCAACAGCGATTTCAACAGAATTGACGCAAGCTAAGACAGAGTTGTCAGTAAAAGAAGCAGAGCTGAGTCAACTTCAAACTGCTACAACAGAAGTGAAGTCTGTTACAGGCGGAAATACTCTAGTAGTGCCTGCTAATTATGCTACACAGCTTTCCAATATTCGCAATTATAGTTCCATCTCTGCTGCCGCTAAGAATGAATTGATTCAAACTGGTAAGGCGGCGGCAGCTGCAAATGGTGTTGTGGGTGATGGTTTTGTTGGCTCTAGTACAGCTTATAAGACTATTGCAGAGGACACAACACGCTTAGTTGATGTCAATAACATCAGCCACGAAGTTCAAGTTGAATTGACTCAATTTGTTGTTGAGTTACTCAATCCCGTACGCGCAGCCTTTAATTTATCACCTCTAACTATTACAGAATCCTCAATGGCATTTGCTGAAAGTGTTTCTGCAGCCTATGTTAGCAAGCATTCTCGTATTCAATATGAAAATGGCGCTCATGATACCACTATTTTAAATCAAGAAGCAAGTAAAGCAGGTTTAACCACAGCTTCTTGGTATGAAAATATGGGAACAACTTGGTTGTCTAGTCATACGACAACGGTAGATGCTCTAAAGAGTAAGATCTATTATCAATTGATTTACATGCTCTTTACAGATGCTAGCTCAAACTTTGGTCACACTCGTACCTTCTTGAAAGGTGATAGTGGAGAGGCAGCCTATATTGGTGTAGGAATTAATGGTTTGGGTGCAGCAGGTGCTTCTACTGCCTTTACACAACATTATCTAGTTGTTAAAGAAAGTGAGATTCAATCATCAGGTTTCTCTCGAATACCAATTGTGGCAACAAAATCAACTGTTGATGAAACTAAGGTTTCTCAGGTTCGTCAAGAAATCAGTAATCTTAAAGCTAAAATTTCAGACTTACAATCTAAACAATCCAATATTTCAACTTACTCAACGGTAGTGGCTGCGCAAAATAAAGTTGACACTCTATCCGCTCAATTATCTAGCGAAAAAGCGACTTTATCAACTTTAACCACTCAGCTAACTACAGCTACTCAGTCTGTAGCGGCCAATCAAGCTGCTCTAGAACTAGAAGAGAAACGCTTGGCAGAATTACAAGCTGTTGTAGTAACGGCTCAAAATAATTTTGATACGGTTAAATCTGAACTAGGAGATTTGATTGTGGCAAAAGGTGCAGCTGATTACAAAGTGAACACTTTAAGTGAAGAGTTAGCTGCAACCAAAGAGTTATTAGCCAAGTATCAAAATGAAAACTTATTAGCAGAAAGCCAAGAACAATTAGCGGCAGCTATCGAAACGTTAGAGACTCTGACATCTCAATTGGCTTTAGCGCTTGAAGAACAAGAAACCTTAGCGAATCAACTAAAAGACGCCAATACACAGCTTGAAGCAAAACAAGCTACATTAGTAGCTGCTCAAAAAGTCTTGCTAGAACTACAAAAAGAGCAATTGGCAAAACAAGAGTCTGTGATTCCGACAGAGCAAGACGGAGTGATTACAGAAGTTGTTCTTGCTCAGAAGCCTGTTAATACGACAGGTCTCAAGCCTGTTGATACAGTGTCGAACGAACAAGTCAATATCCCAGTAAGTGAGCAAGTGGCTCAGTTAGAGCAGAAAAATCGTGTTGAGAAGGCTAGTCGTAACGTCTTGTCACAGACAGCGCAGAAACGTCCTGCTTCACCAAGCGTAGTAATGTCTAATTCTGCGGTATCTAATGGGACAAAAGCCTTGGATAAGACAAATAACACACTTCCGACAACAGGAGAGGCAGCTTATGGTTCTGCTAGTCTTCTTGGATTTGGTATGTTAAGTGCAGCAGCTTTAGCTAGTTATAAACGTAAAAAAGATGAGAGATAAGGCGAGATAGAATCTTTTTCTGCCTATGAACTTCAAAAGTTAGGATAAGTCTAGCTTTTGAAGTTTTTTATTTATTCGAGTATACTTGCTAGGCTTGCAGTCATCCATTGATTTCTTCCTTAAATCTATTTTTTAGAAAAAAGAATTGACGTGAATGAGGATATATGTTATTATATTTAACGGTACTTTTTACTTTTGGTCTCTCAAAAGTGTACAGAGACGTGCTGACAATTGTTGCAAAAGTACACACAGATATGGGCGGTCACCACGTGCCATGTCAACCAAAAATAAAAATATATACAGGAGAATGTAGATGCCTACAATTAACCAGTTGGTACGTAAACCACGTAAGTCTAAAGTAGAAAAATCTAAATCACCAGCTTTGAACGTTGGTTACAACAGCCGTAAAAAAGTTCAAACAAACGTTTCATCACCACAAAAACGCGGTGTTGCAACTCGTGTCGGAACAATGACACCTAAAAAACCTAACTCAGCCCTTCGTAAATTTGCTCGTGTACGTTTGAGCAACCTTATCGAAGTTACTGCTTACATCCCAGGTATCGGTCACAACTTGCAAGAGCACAGCGTTGTTCTTCTTCGTGGTGGACGTGTAAAAGACCTTCCAGGGGTACGTTACCATATCGTTCGTGGTGCGCTTGATACTGCAGGTGTATCTGATCGTAAGCAAGGCCGTTCTAAATACGGTACTAAACGTCCAAAAGGCTAAGAAAGGGGAAATATAAATGAGTCGTAAAAATCAAGCGCCTAAGCGCGAAGTATTGCCAGATCCATTGTATAACTCAAAATTGGTAACTCGTTTGATCAACCGTGTTATGTTGGACGGTAAACGTGGTACTGCTGCATCAATCGTTTACGGTGCTTTTGACCAAATCAAAGAAGCAACTGGTAACGATGCACTTGAAGTATTTGAAACAGCAATGGAAAACATCATGCCTGTACTTGAAGTACGTGCACGTCGTGTTGGTGGTTCTAACTACCAAGTTCCAGTTGAAGTTCGTCCAGAGCGTCGTACAACACTTGGTCTTCGTTGGTTGGTAACAATCGCTCGTAACCGTGGTGAGCACACTATGATCGATCGCCTTGCGAAAGAAATCATGGACGCTGCAAACAATACTGGTGCAGCAGTTAAGAAACGTGAAGACACCCACAAAATGGCAGAAGCCAACCGTGCATTCGCACACTTCCGCTGGTAAGATTAAGATACGAGGGCGTCAAGCAACTCCTAGACAAAATAGGGAAGCGAAGCAGATTGCTGTGCAATCAATGAGGTTCATCTTTTTGTCAGTGAGTTGTAGCCCGAGTTCAAATTAAGATGTGAGGACGTTAAGACAATTCAAGGAAAAATAGGAAATCAGACGCAGGACCTTAAGGTCCAAGGAAGATTTATCTTTTTTCCAGAATTTTTAGTCCGAGCTCAACTAATTAAGATACAGAGAACGTGCCTGCCGACGAAAAATAGGAAATCGAAGCAGAATGCTTTTGCATTCAATGGGATTTGTCTTTTTTCGTTGACAGTTGGCCGTTCGAGTTCAGTTCTACATTTGATATATGAAGTTAACTGAATTTAATTAAGATGAAGGAACTTCGTCCAATCATCATAAATAGGATTGAGGCTTACCTCATCTGATTTACACCATGAGTAAGAAATCAAGCGGGTGGGATTAACCCACTCGCTTTTCTTAATAATATGGTATAATAATAAAGTAAAATAAAAAATTATAGGAGAAAACCAAATGGCTCGCGAATTTTCACTAGAAAAAACTCGTAACATCGGTATCATGGCTCACGTTGATGCTGGTAAAACAACAACAACGGAACGTATCCTTTACTACACTGGTAAAATCCATAAAATCGGTGAAACTCACGAAGGTGCTTCACAAATGGACTGGATGGAGCAAGAGCAAGAACGTGGTATCACTATCACTTCTGCTGCGACAACAGCACAATGGAATGATCACCGTGTTAACATCATTGACACACCAGGACACGTGGACTTCACTATCGAAGTACAACGTTCACTCCGCGTTCTTGATGGTGCCGTAACTGTTCTTGATTCACAATCAGGTGTAGAACCACAAACTGAAACAGTATGGCGTCAAGCGACTGAGTACGGTGTTCCACGTATCGTATTTGCTAACAAAATGGATAAAATCGGTGCAGATTTCCTTTACTCAGTAAGCACACTTCATGACCGTCTTCAAGCAAATGCACACCCAATTCAATTGCCAATCGGTGCAGAAGATGATTTCCGTGGTATCATCGACCTTATCAAGATGAAAGCTGAAATCTATACTAACGACCTTGGTACAGATATTCTTGAAGAAGATATTCCAGCGGATTACCTTGAGCAAGCTGAAGAATACCGTGAAAAATTAGTTGAAGCAGTTGCTGAAACTGATGAAGATTTGATGATGAAATACCTTGAAGGTGAAGAAATCACTGAAGAAGAATTGAAAGCTGCTATCCGTAAAGCAACTATCAACGTTGAATTCTTCCCAGTATTATGTGGTTCAGCCTTCAAAAACAAAGGTGTTCAATTGATGCTTGATGCAGTTATTGATTACCTTCCAAGTCCAGTCGATATTCCAGCGATTAAAGGGATTAATCCAGATACAGATGAAGAAGAAACTCGTCCAGCATCTGATGATGAGCCATTTGCAGCGCTTGCCTTCAAGATCATGACTGACCCATTCGTAGGTCGTTTGACATTCTTCCGTGTTTATTCTGGTGTTCTTCAATCAGGTTCATACGTTATGAATACCTCTAAAGGTAAACGTGAGCGTATCGGACGTATCCTTCAAATGCACGCAAACAGCCGTCAAGAAATTGACACAGTTTACGCAGGGGATATCGCAGCTGCTGTTGGTTTGAAAGATACAACTACAGGTGACTCATTAACTGATGAAAAAGCAAAAGTTATTCTTGAGTCAATCAACGTTCCAGAACCAGTTATCCAATTGATGGTTGAGCCTAAGTCTAAAGCTGACCAAGATAAAATGGGTATCGCCCTTCAAAAACTTGCTGAAGAAGATCCAACATTCCGCGTTGAAACAAACGTTGAAACTGGTGAAACAGTTATCTCAGGTATGGGTGAGCTTCACCTTGATGTCCTTGTTGACCGTATGCGTCGTGAATTTAAAGTTGAGGCAAACGTAGGTGCTCCTCAAGTATCTTACCGTGAAACATTCCGCGCTTCAACTCAAGCACGTGGATTCTTCAAACGTCAATCAGGTGGTAAAGGTCAATTCGGTGATGTATGGATTGAATTTACACCAAACGAAGAAGGTAAAGGATTCGAGTTTGAAAATGCCATCGTCGGTGGTGTGGTTCCTCGTGAATTTGTACCAGCAGTTGAAAAAGGTTTGATCGAAACTATGGCTAACGGTGTTCTTGCAGGATACCCAATGGTTGACGTTAAAGCTAAACTTTATGATGGATCATACCACGATGTTGACTCATCTGAAACTGCCTTCAAGATCGCAGCATCTCTTGCTCTTAAAGAAGCGGCTAAGACTGCACAACCTGCTATCCTTGAGCCAATGATGTTGGTTACTGTAACAGTTCCAGAAGAAAACCTTGGAGATGTTATGGGACACGTTACAGCTCGTCGTGGACGTGTTGATGGTATGGAAGCACACGGTAACAGCCAAATCGTTCGTGCTTACGTTCCACTTGCTGAAATGTTTGGTTATGCAACTGTTCTTCGTTCTGCAACTCAAGGACGTGGTACATTCATGATGGTATTTGACCACTATGAAGATGTTCCTAAATCAGTTCAAGAAGAAATCATTAAGAAAAATGGTGGAGAAGCTTAAGAGCTTCCAATCTAAAAATATAAAAGCGTCTGGAAACAGGCGCTTTTATATTTTTAGAAAAGGGTAAAATCGTTTGCAATTTTATGGAAATAGTTATATAATAAATACGTTGAAGGATTAATTTGTAATCATCCAAGTTAATCTTTTCACAAAGACTTAAGGGCTTGCCCTTTACAATAATTTTTTATTTGATTTTCATAAGGAGGAAATCACTAATGGTAGTTAAAGTTGGTATTAACGGTTTCGGACGTATCGGTCGTCTTGCTTTCCGCCGTATCCAAAACGTAGAAGGTGTTGAAGTAGCACGCATCAACGACCTTACAGATCCAAACATGCTTGCACACTTGTTGAAATACGACACAACTCAAGGTCGTTTCGACGGTAGCGTTGAAGTTAAAGAAGGTGGATTCGAAGTTAACGGTAAATTCGTTAAAGTTTCTGCAGAGCGCGAACCAGCAAACATTGATTGGGCTACTGACGGTGTAGAAATCGTTCTTGAAGCAACTGGATTCTTTGCTTCTAAAGCTGCAGCTGAACAACACATCCATGAAAATGGTGCTAAAAAAGTTGTTATCACTGCACCTGGTGGAAACGATGTTAAAACAATCGTTTACAACACTAACCACGAAATCCTTGATGGTACTGAAACAGTTATCTCAGGTGCTTCATGTACTACAAACTGTTTGGCACCAATGGCTAAAGCTCTTCAAGACAACTTCGGTGTTGTTGAAGGTTTGATGACAACTATCCACGCTTACACTGGTGACCAAATGATCCTTGACGGACCACACCGTGGTGGTGACCTTCGTCGTGCGCGCGCTGGTGCTGCAAACATCGTTCCTAACTCAACTGGTGCTGCTAAAGCTATCGGTCTTGTTATCCCAGAATTGAACGGTAAACTTGACGGTGCTGCACAACGCGTACCTACTCCAACAGGTTCTGTAACTGAATTGGTTGCTGTTCTTGAGAAAAACGTAACTGTTGATGAAATCAATGCTGCTATGAAAGCTGCTGCTAACGATTCATATGGTTACACTGAAGACCAAATCGTATCTTCAGATATCGTAGGTATCTCATACGGTTCATTGTTTGACGCAACTCAAACTAAAGTTCTTGACGTTGACGGTAAACAATTGGTTAAAGTTGTTTCATGGTACGACAACGAAATGTCATACACTTCACAACTTGTACGTACTCTTGAGTACTTTGCAAAAATCGCTAAATAATTTTATTTAGTATCAAAAGAGGCTTCGGCCTCTTTTTTTGTTGCCATAAAAATATATAAAGTGCTAAAAAACCTTGTTATACTATGTACAACAAGTATTGACTTACCAGTCAATACTTAACCTAAGAGTAACATGGAGAAAGTTATGAAAAAATTTCTAAACCGACACCCTAAGTTCATACGCTTTGTTTTCTTAATTGTTGTGGTGTTGGCTTGCCTATCATTTGCTTATTCACGATATGAAGATTATCGGTTAACTCCACGTATCAGTGAGGAAGTGAAAAATGCTCCCTTAAAGATTGATACTAGTTCAATTATGTTGGAAGACAATAAGCCCTATCGTTTACCTGAAAATATCGGTAATCTTGTTGGTGTTTATAAAGGGAGCGATGATGGGAAGGAAATTCAAGTCAGGGTAAATCCAGACGGAACCTATGAAAAAATTAGTAGGGGTAATAAAACTACAGAGACCTATTTAGATTCGAATGAAGAAATTCGTTTTTCGGAAGGTGAAACAGTCCAATTAGAGATAGGTTACCTTGTAAAAGAGCACGCTTATATTCATTTTTATCGCTATAATGATATTATTGATGATGATACCTTACTGGGCTTAAAGTTGCTATCAGATGGTTTATATATGGATAGTAGTGGGAACACTGACCTTCTAAAGTCTATGTTCCAAAAGATTCGGAGAGAAGCGATTTTCCGAAACAATGAAGTTATCCCGCAAGATGTGCTTATGATTGATGAATCGAATGCATCATTTGGAGCTGCTTTTTTACTGTTTGATGAGGAAAAATTAGTTAGTATTTCAAGTTACTATGGAGCTAGCTCTAGAGGAGGTTGGAGAGAAAATTATATTCCAAAATCTGAACTTATCAAGTCAACAGAAGTTTATGATATTTGGGATGAGCCAATTGAGAATTGGGAAATTGAGAAAATATTATCTGAGGAAGTAACTTTTGCCGATTTATTGCAAATGTATGGTTCTAGTATCCAGGATACTGCTTCGGGTTTATGGAAAATTGCTAATAGTACAGTTAGTAATCCTACAGATGCAGAATTAGAAGCATACATCAATAAAAATAGTAGACCTCTAACATCTGAAGAATTATCTTACATCAAGAATAAGTACGGAGTTGAGTTAGATATTTCGTTTGCTATTGAGAATAAAGGGTATTTTACAACAATTAATGTTTTTGGGTGGTCTAAAGATAATGGGTATGAGGAGTTTGGTGTCATGAAAGAAAATGGGAGATTATACTAAAATGATGCTAACTATAATATCAGAAATAGTAACGATAATTAGTGGATTAACCTTCATTGGTGGACTTTATCAGTATTTTAAAGCTAAAAAATTTGAAAAAGAACTTTCATTTATTGAAATTATTGATAGTTTCAATTCTTCTGTAGAAGCTGTTGAACAAAAACTAAATATTATTGATGGTTGTGATGACTATAATGTTCATGAAGAGGCAGATGAGATACTTCAGAATCAGTTAGATGAATTAAAATTGAAGGAGACTCGTTCTCAGAAAAGTGTACTCTATTTTGATGTCTTAGCTACACTCATCAGATATTCAGATTCGCTGACTATGGATGATATTTTTGGAGATAATCCCTACATTATTGGAGAATTAATTGAATTACTTTCTACAAAATCAAAGAATCTCTTATCCATCTATAAGACAGATGAAATACTGAAATTTCGTAAATATTGTATAGAATTATCTAACTTCTATCTCTCTATTCATAGAGGTGATTTGGAGGAAGAAGATTTTATGAGATATAAGGAATTAAATTTGGTTATTTTAGATGATATGCAGTGTTGTTTAGAAAACTATTTAGGAGAGAATAAATGATGAAAAAGTATTTGTCAGTTTTGGTATTGTTTTTAGGAAGTATTTTTTTGGTTGCTTGTAATAGAGCAGAAAAAGCTGTTGTAGAGACAATTAATAATGTAGATGGTCGATATATAGCGAATGCTTATGGATTTGAACTTGATGTGGAGATTGAAGGTAAATCCATTACTGGTGAAGCTAGCGTGGGTATCGTTGATAGTGATATTACTGGTAGTGTTGATTTACAAGGACAAGAGATAGATATAGACCTTTCAGACAGTAAATCTATTTCGGGAACCTACGAAAAACTTGAAAATGGTGATTTAGAAGTAGAGTTTTCAGGAAAAACCATTTTATTTGAAAAACAATAGACTAATTGTAAATGAGAGGCTTCGACCTCTTTTTTTGT
>NZ_JBNPOS010000032.1:0-19354 GCF_050315295.1 Streptococcus sp. SGI.013 | reverse complement strand
ATACAAATAAAAATTGTTAACAGTGATAAAATTAATGCAAGACTCATATAAAACTCCTTATCATATCCTATTTTTTTTGAAATATTTTTCTCTATCAAGCCCATAGAAATTTACTTCTGTTGTAAAAATTGAATTTGTATAAGAATAAATATTTTCTCAAAATACTTTTAGGTGTCCACCTAAGCGTTTTATCTACCAGCAATCCTAATAATATCCATGATTATTATTAGGATTGGTATAAATTTTGATATCTTTTCATATTATTACTCACTTTCATTTTTATTTATTGTATAATAAATAAAAAATATTAAAATTTTTGTTGTGAAAGTGGGAATTATGAAATCTGAACTTGGTCAAACACTTAGAAAAGTACGTAAAAGTAAACAAATAAGCTTATGTTCCATTGCAGATGAACATCTCTCTAAATCGCAAATTTCCAGATTCGAACGAGGAGAATCTGAAATATCTTGTATTAGACTCATCAATATATTAGATAAATTACACGTCTCTTTGGAGGAGTTTCTTATTCTTCACGATACCGAATACGCTCAAACAATATCTTTTGGTAATCTAGTACAGTATATCCGGAAAGAATACTTACTGCAAAATGTTAATAACCTAAAAGATTTACTCTCTGATTCAACATTTTATCATCTCAATGCATTAGAACAAACCATGGTAAAATCAATAATCTATACATTAGATAATAATATTTCACCATCTGAGGCAGACTTAGAAGAATTGACTGACTATCTATTCAAAGTTGAAGATTGGGGGTATTATGAGATTATATTACTAGCTAATTGTATACGAACCATTCAATATAACTCTGCATTTTTATTAACAAAAGAAATGTTAAAACATTATATCTACTCAACATTAAACAAGACAAATAAACGACTTGTTACACAATTAGCAATTAATTGCCTTGTTGTTAGTATTGATAAAGGAGAATTTCAAAATTGTACTTTTCTAATCAAAAAGATTGAAAAGTTATTAAACAATGAATTGAACTATTATGAACAGACCGTCTTCTTATATACATGTGGATATTTTGAATTTAAAAAGAAGGATCAGAATGGCATAAAGAAGATGAAACAAGCATTGCAAGTATTTGAAGTTCTAGGAGAATATAATATGAAATCACAGTATCAAGAACACTACAATAAACAAATAAATCAATAACACAAAGATAATGAAATAGTTCTGCATACCTATCCTCGCCTAGGATTACATAGTAAATATTTCCAAAAAACTACTGAACTTAATTAAGCTTAATATTCTTTTGAGTTGTCACATGTCTTCTGTTGCTCACAAAAACAAGTCGAAATATTATGAAGTATCTATTTTAGGCTTGTTAAAATATGAAATAGGACAAATCTATTTGAAAGATTTTACCTACCACCGCCTCTTTCACGATACACTTCTTAGGTTGATTCACCACTTCCTTGATCAACGTGATTTTTTCCACTTAGAATACTTTATCTCAACCCTTCGACCACTCTTATCTTCAGATACCATGCATGAGAAAATTTGGATTGATTTCTTCAACCTTGAAAGCCTCTACCTTAGAGAAAAAATCAATGTCAAAGAGATAGATTACTATCTAAATCGGCTAGAAGAATTTGCCACATCTGATCTTATCTTTGATTTAAACCAACATTTTCGAGCTATCTCCTCCTCTTTTACTGCCAATAAAAATAAGTGAATAACACCTAAAACCTAACAAAACCATGTTAGGTTTTATTACATAACAGAGTGTGAGATTTGAATTCTATACCATTTTTTGATATAATGAAGAGTATTTTTTATATAGAAGGAGAATAACATGAAGAAAAAGCTTACAGCTTTTATGCTAACGATGTTATCAGTATTCTTTATGTTTGGCGGAAAAGCTAGCGCTGAAACCATTAAAATCGTTTCAGATACTGCTTATGCCCCATTCGAATTTAAAGATTCTGACCAAGTTTACAAAGGAATTGATGTAGACATTATCAAAAAAGTTGCCGAACTGCAAGGTTGGGACTACGATATGACTTTCCCAGGCTTTGATGCAGCCGTTAATGCTGTTCAAGCAGGGCAAGCTGATGCACTTATGGCTGGTACAACCGTCACAGAGGCGCGTAAGAAAGTCTTTACTTTCTCAGACACTTATTACGATACAGCTGTTGTCATCTACACCCGTAGTGATAATAAGATCTCAAGTTATGAAGAGTTAAAAGGAAAAGTTGTCGGCGTGAAAAACGGAACAGCTGCGCAATCTTTCCTTGAGGAAAACAAGGATAAATACGGCTATACACTCAAAACATTTGACACAAGTGATTTGATGAACAATAGCCTTGACTCTGGTTCGATTGATGCCGCTATGGATGATGAACCAGTGGTACAATACACTATTAAGCAAGGAAAAGCCTACGCTATTAATATGGATGGTGAAAAAGTAGGTAGCTTTGCCTTTGCCGTAAAAAAAGGAAGCAAGTACGAGTACTTAGTTGATGAGTTCAACGAAGCCCTCTCTCAAATGAAGGAAGATGGCACATTAGAAGAGATCATTAGCCAATGGACAGGGGAAACAACTACTTCTGCTGTTCCTGAAACGAGCACTGCTAGCGGACAAAAAGCTACACCAGTAAAAGACGTTTATAAAATCGCCAGTGATTCTTCATTTGCACCATTTGTGTTCCAAGATGATAGTAACAAATACACTGGTATTGATATGAGCCTGATCAATGCGATTGCTAAAGATCAAGGATTTACTCTAGATATTAGTAATCCAGGCTTTGATGCTGCGGTCAACGCAGTGCAATCTGGTCAAGCTGATGGTATGATCGCTGGTATGTCCATCACAGACGAACGTAAAGAGACATTTGATTTCTCAGATCCTTACTATACTGCCAATGCGATTATTGGGGTTAAGAAAAATAGTTCCATCAAATCTTATGAGGATTTAAAAGGAAAAACCGTTGGTGTTAAAAACGGAACAGCCTCTCAAACTTTCCTTGAGGAAAATAAGGACAAGTATGGTTATAAAATCAAGACTTTTGCAGATGCATCACCAATGTATGATAGCCTGAATGCTGGTTCTGTTGATGCTGTCATGGATGACGAACCAATTATCAAATACGCTATCAAACAAGGACAAGACCTTGCAACACCTATTGAAGGAACTCCTGTAGGCGAATATGGTTTTGCCGTGAAAAAAGGATCAAATCCTGAATTGATTGAAATGTTCAATAACGGTCTTGCAAATCTTAAAGCTAGTGGCAAGTACGAAGAGATTCTCAACCAATATCTCGCAGATAGCTCAAGTTCAACAAGTACTAAAACTGCTGATGAAACAACAATTTGGGGACTCCTCTCAAATAACTATAAACAATTGCTTTCAGGTCTCGGGACTACAGTAGCCCTTGCGCTTGTATCATTTGCCCTTGCACTTATTGTCGGAATCATCTTTGGTATGATGAGTGTTAGCCCTGTTAAAGCACTCCGTATTATTTCAGCAATTTTTGTCGATGTGGTTCGTGGTATCCCACTCATGATTGTAGCAGCTTTCATCTTCTGGGGAATTCCAAACTTACTTGAATCGATTACTGGACAACAAAGCCCAATTAATGACTTTGTTGCAGGGACAATCGCCCTCACTCTAAATGGTGGTGCCTATATTGCAGAGATTGTCCGCGGAGGAATTGAGGCTGTCCCATCTGGACAAATGGAAGCTAGCCGAAGCTTAGGTATTCCTTACAATACAACAATGCGTAAGGTCATCCTTCCTCAAGCCTTTAAATTAATGCTTCCAAACTTTATCAACCAGTTTGTAATCTCACTAAAAGATACGACTATTATCTCAGCGATTGGTCTTGTAGAGTTATTCCAGACAGGTAAGATTATCATTGCACGTAACTACCAATCATTCCGTATGTATGCGATCTTGGCAGTTCTCTACCTTGTAATCATTACCCTTCTCACACGACTAGCAAAACGCTTAGAAAAGAGAGTGAAATAATGGCAGAATTGAAAATTGATGTACAAGATTTACATAAATCCTATGGAGAAAATGAAGTCTTAAAGGGTATCGATGCTAAATTTTACGAAGGAGATGTGGTTTGTATTATTGGACCTTCAGGTTCTGGTAAATCTACCTTCCTTCGTACCCTTAACCTTCTTGAAACCATTACCAGTGGTAAAGTTGTTGTTGATGGCTATGAGTTATCTGATCCTTCAACCAATGTCGATAAAGCGCGTGAAAATATCGGGATGGTGTTCCAACACTTTAATCTTTTCCCACATATGACGGTACTAGATAATATTACATTTGCTCCTATCGAACTTGGTAAACAATCTAAAGATGAGGCTGAAAAAATCGGGATGGAGTTACTTGAAAAAGTAGGCCTTGCTGATAAAGCAGCAGCTTATCCAGATAGCCTATCTGGTGGTCAAAAACAACGTGTAGCGATTGCACGAAGTTTAGCTATGAACCCAGACATCATGCTGTTTGACGAACCTACTTCAGCACTAGACCCTGAGATGGTTGGAGATGTTCTTAATGTTATGAAAGATCTTGCTGAACAAGGCATGACCATGTTGATTGTAACTCACGAAATGGGATTTGCCCGTCGTGTAGCCAATCGCGTTATCTTTACAGATGGTGGTCAATTTATTGAAGATGGCACACCTGAACAAATCTTTGATAACCCACAACATCCACGTTTACAAGATTTCTTAAATAAAGTTTTAAATGCATAATTAAAATAGAGTGGCTAAACCACTCTATTTTTTATATAAAAATACTAGGATGCCTATCTAGGCATCTCAGTAACTTAATCACCTGTTTCTTTTTGCTTATCTCTTTCTAGACGCAAACGTCGGTTGGGATTAAGGGTATTAAAGAGTTCCTCTAGTTTTTCAGCATTCCAAACATCTGCTGCTGAAACAAAATTGCCATCTTTATCTTTAAACGATATCGGCTTATCTCCCATAAAAAACTCCTTTTATGATTTTAATCTACAAATTCAAACTCAAAGTTACCAATACGGACAATGTCACCGTCTTTGGCACCACGCTCACGAAGAGCTTCATCAACTCCCATACCACGCAATTGGCGGGCGAATTTCATAATAGACTCATCACGTTCCATGTTGGTCATGATAAAGAGTTTCTCAAGTTTTTCACCTGATAACACCCATGAAGCATCATCATCACGCGAAATTTCAAATGGTTTCGTTTCTTCATTAAAGCCATAATACACTTCTTCTTCCATGTCTGTTTCATCATAAAGAAGAAATTCGTCTGTTTGGTCCAACAATTCTGCTGTAGCATCTAAAAGATTATCTAATCCACGTTTAGAGATACCTGAAATAGGGAAAATTAGTGGTAATTCTTCGAACTCGTCATAATTGGCTGCAAGTTTTTCTTTAAACTCCGCTAAATTTTCTTCCGCCTCTGGCATATCCATCTTATTGGCAACAATAATTTGAGGACGCTCCATCAAGCGTAAATTATAGGTTTCAAGCTCATTATTGATGGCCAGATAGTCCTCATAAGGATCTCGCCCTTCACTTGCAGACATGTCAATAACATGTAAAATGACTCTTGTTCGCTCAATATGACGAAGAAATTGTGTCCCTAAACCAACTCCTTGACTGGCCCCTTCAATCAAACCTGGTAGATCAGCCATAGCAAAACTCTCACCTGATTTGGTACGAACCATCCCTAAATTAGGCACAATGGTTGTGAAGTGATAGGCTCCGATCTTTGGTTTAGCAGCTGAAACAACACTAAGGAGAGTTGATTTACCGACAGAAGGGAAGCCAACGAGCCCCACATCCGCTAAAATTTTCAACTCCAATTGTAATTCACGCTCCTCACCCGGCTCACCATTTTCAGCAATTTCAGGTGCTGGATTTTTAGGAGTTGCAAAACGGATATTACCACGACCTCCACGGCCTCCACGAGCAATCACAAACTCTTGTCCATGTTCAACAAGGTCTGTAATCACTTTTCCTGTCACATGATCACGAATAGTTGTTCCTTGTGGCACGCGTACAATCAGATTTTCAGCTCCTTTACCATGCATGCCTTTGGTCATCCCCTTTTCACCAGACTGGGCTTTAAAGTGGCGATTATAACGGAAATCCATAAGAGTGCGTAATCCTTCATCTACTACAAAAATCACATCACCTCCGCGACCTCCATCACCTCCCCATGGGCCTCCATTGGGAACATACTTTTCACGGCGAAAAGCTACCATGCCATCGCCACCACGACCAGCCTTAACTGAAATTTTGGCTGTATCTAAAAACATACTCATTATTTTACCTTTTCTTTCTTACAGATAAAAAACGCTCGTAAGCGTTTTTTCATTGTTAAAATGCACTAAGCGCCCCAAGGACAAGTCCACCGACAGTAATGATTACCATCAAAACAACAACCACTAGGGTTAGTTTTTCAAATGCTGTTTTTTTGCGTGGACCATTGTCACCAAATGCCATAGTTATACCTCTTCTATAATAATGAACTTCTCCTTACTATATTATCATGATTTCTGATGCTTTTCAAACCAAAAGGCACAAAAAGACTTGAGAAATTCTCAAGTCTTCAAGGTTAAATGCCGATTTCGTTTCGCACAACATCAGCAATAGTATCAACATAATAGTTAACAGCTTCGTCAGTTGGAGCTTCTGCCATCACACGTAAAAGAGGTTCTGTACCACTTGGTCTCACCAAGATACGACCGTTTCCAGCCATCTCCTCTTCCATTTTAGCAATAATTTCAGCAATCGCAGGGACAGCCATAGCTTTGTCTTTCATGCTATTTTCAACACGGATATTAACTAATTTTTGAGGATAAATAGTAACTTCTGATGCTAATTGAGAAAGTGATTTTCCGGTCTCTTTCATCACCTTAGTCAATTGAATAGCAGTTAATTGACCGTCACCAGTTGTGTTGTAATCCATAATAATAACATGTCCAGATTGCTCGCCACCAAGATTATAGCCTTTTTGACGCATTTCTTCGACAACGTAGCGATCACCAACAGCTGTTACAGCTTTATCAATTCCTTCACGATCCAAAGCTTTGTGGAAGCCAAGATTTGACATAACTGTTGTCACAATTGTATTTTTGGCCAAAACACCTTGTTTTGCCATATATTTCCCAATAATAAACATGATACGATCACCATCTACAATTTGGCCGTTTTCATCAACAGCAATGAGACGATCGCTATCACCATCAAAAGCTAATCCGATGGAAGCTCCTGATTCTAAGACTTTTTCCTGTAATTTGTCGGGATGTGTTGATCCTATACCATCATTGATATTCAAACCATTTGGTTTCTCTCCAATAACTGAAATATCAGCATTTAAATCCAAAAAAATATCACGAGCAGTTGTACTTGCAGCACCATTGGCGGTATCAAGCGCTACTTTCATACCATCTAAATCAACTCCTGTAGAAGCTAAGAAAGCGGTATATTTACGAAGCCCTTCTGGATATTCAACGACTGTTCCTAAACCTTCTGCACTAGGACGAGGAAGAGAATCACCTTCTGCATCCAACAACTCTTCAATCTCTGCTTCCAAGGCATCATCTAATTTAAAGCCATCTCCTGCAAAAAATTTAATGCCATTATCTAAGGCAGGGTTATGACTGGCTGAAATCATCACACCAGCACTAGCCCCTTCCGT
Organism: Streptococcus sp. SGI.013; assembly: GCF_050315295.1. Lineage (NCBI taxonomy): Bacteria > Bacillati > Bacillota > Bacilli > Lactobacillales > Streptococcaceae > Streptococcus > Streptococcus sp. SGI.013. Next base: position 11,668 of record NZ_JBNPOS010000032.1, on the reverse strand, counting down.
GCGTACAAGATACGAAACTCCAGGAGTTGCTAAAACACCAAGCTTATACACCTCAATACCAACTGAAAGCAAACCTGCAATCAAGGCAGATTCTAACATTTCACCAGAGATGCGAGTATCTCTAGCAACAAAAACACGTGGACGCTCTGTTTCATGTTGGCTTAAAACATAGCCTCCAAAACGACCTAATTTAAATGCTAATTCTGGTGTCAGCTCAACATTTGCCTCACCACGTACACCATCTGTTCCAAAATATTTTCCCATAATTGATAGCGCTAAATGCGCCTCCTTCCGTAAATTCTTATTAAGACTATTTCTTCTTAGTGATTAACTTAACATCAATTTCACTAGGTGAAATGGTAACATTTTCCATTTCTAGCTTTACTTTTTTCACAGTATCCTTCGTGACATCTGAAATATCTAAAGTGGCTGGAATACTTGTAATCTGGTCAAGAATATCTTGATTTGCTGAAATCGTCACCGTTGGAGTTGATAATTCATAATAGATGTCCGACAAACTATTGTCCATTTGCCCCGTTAAATCTAAGCTGACAGGAACTTCTTTTGTCAATTTTTCAACAAGGACACTTAACTTAGCTTTAGCAGGATCAATAATCGACGGTAGAATCGTTCCATTAGCTGCAACTGCTTGAAGTGTCACTTTTTTTGAATAATTCTCACTTAAAGGTGATTGGTTATCGATACGAGCAACCACATGATCAATTTGATCAATCGTTGCTTCATCACTGGTAACCGTCACTTCTTTAATATCAGTTGATATTGACTTTAAAGCGTATCCTTCCGCTATCTGATCATCTGAAACTTCTCCAACAACAGAAAATGTTTTAGATTTCTTTTTACCAACTGTTACTGTTATTTTAGAAGGTGTTGCTGTAGCAGTCATTTCATCAGGCAAATCCTTAATCTGCAGTGGTACCTTAACAGTACCTGTTTCAATATCTTTTAAATCAGCGACAACTTTAAACTTTCTCGTGTCACTATTAATCTCTGAATCCAACTTTACACGATTAGTCGATGTTAAATAAACCTTGGTTTCATAGGAATACCCACTAATAAAATAGCGGTCACTGTCATACTTAATGTCAATTGGGACCTCTGTCAAAGTATGGGTATAAGTTTCTGTTACCCGACTAATCTGGGTACCTGCTTGATTATACTGATTATAAGAAGCTGTAAAAAATAAAATCAAAGAAAAGAAGATCGAAACAATCGCATAAAGTAGTCTTGGGCTTCTTAGTTTATTTAACACGTCTTGATCCTCCCAAAACTCTAGATAGTAAAGGTGGTCTTTTTCTATCTTTTATAAGGATTTCACTCAAAGCGGCTTGAAATTCCTCTTTAGACAAGTCATGTCTAAAATAGCCTTTATAAGTCAAAGAAATGGCCCCTGTCTCCTCTGACACAATGAAGGTTAAAGCATCAGAGTTCTCAGACAAGCCAATAGCTGCCCGGTGACGTGTACCAAACTCCTTAGAAATCGTTGAAGACTCCGACAAGGGCAAATAAGAGCAAGCCGAAGCAATTTTATTTCCCTTAATAATCACTGCACCATCATGCAAAGGTGTATTAGGAATAAAAATGTTGATTAATAGTTCACTGCTAACATTTGCATCTAGTTTAATACCTGTTGAGATATACTCTTGTAAGGTTTGAGTGCGTTCGATAGAAACTAAAGCACCTATTTTTCTTGGACTCATGTAACTAACAGCTTTCATAAAGTGTTCAATTAAACGCTCTTCATCTGATAAATTATTTCTAGGGTTGAAGATATGAGTCGTACGACCAAATTTTTCAAGTAAGGTACGAATCTCAGGAGCAAAAATCACAACTCCTGCTATAACACCGTAGGTGATGACCTGATTCATTAACCATGAAATCGTTACAAAACCTACAAAATCTGCTACAAACTTTAAAAGAACAAACAAAACAACTCCTTGAACCAGAGCCATAATTTTAGTTCCAACCAAAGCTTTTATAAAACGATATAAGAGCCAAGCTACTAATAAGATATCAATAACATTGATTACAATACCCATAGGGGTATCAAACAGGGATTGCCAAAATCTTGCATCAATTTGAAATAATGGCACAACTCGCTCCTTTCTATATAAGATTATGATTCCAAAATCTACACGTTTCATTATAACACACTAAAAGGAATTTTTCCTTTTATTATCCTGAAACTTTATGATAAAATGGTGCTATGACAATAAAAACATTTTTAGGAATAGCAGCTGGAAAATCAGCACATTTTATTTTAAGTAAACTTGGAAGAGGATCAACTTTACCTGGTAAAATTGCTCTTCAGTTTGACAATCATATTTTAAATCATATTGCCAAGGACTATGAGATCGTGGTGGTAACAGGAACAAATGGTAAAACCTTAACGACCGCTCTTACAGTGGGAATTCTAAAAGAGGCATTTGGTGAGGTGGTGACAAATCCTAGTGGAGCTAATATGATCACAGGAATCACGTCAACCTTTTTGACAGCAAAAAAAGCTAAGTCTGGTAAAAAAATCGCTGTCCTTGAAATTGACGAGGCAAGCCTCCCCAAAATCACACAATACATTACACCTAGTCTCTTTGTTTTTACCAATATTTTTAGAGATCAGATGGATCGTTATGGAGAAATCTATACCACATACGATATGATTTTAAAAGGTGCTCAAAATGCCCCTGAAGCTACGATTTTAGCTAATGGAGATAGCCCACTTTTTAACTCCAAAGAAGTCATTAACCCAGTCCAGTACTATGGTTTTGATACTGAAAAAGGGCAGCCTCAACTTGCTCACTATAACACAGAAGGAATCTTATGTCCACGCTGCCAACATATCCTCACCTATCGTCTTAATACCTATGCCAATCTAGGTGATTATATGTGTGAGCATTGTGGTTTTGAGCGTCCTCAACTGGACTACGCTTTGACGCATTTAACCAAGATTACCAATACCAGTTCTGAGTTTGTGATTGATGGACAAGACTATAAAATCAATGTTGGGGGACTTTACAACATCTATAATGCTCTTGCAGCTGTTTCCGTCGCAGAATTCTTCGGTGTCTCATCTGATCAAATTAAAGCTGGATTTGACAAGAGTCGTGCTGTCTTTGGTCGCCAAGAAACCTTTAAAATTGGGGATAAAGATTGTACCTTGGTGTTGATTAAAAATCCAGTTGGAGCTAGTCAAGCCCTAGATATGATTAAATTAGCACCTCATCCATTTAGTTTGTCGGTCTTGCTGAATGCCAACTATGCTGATGGTATTGATACGAGCTGGATTTGGGATGCCAACTTTGAAGCGATTTTAGATATGGATATTCCTCATATTTTTGCTGGTGGGGTACGCCATTCAGAAATTGCACGTCGCTTACGAGTAACAGGCTATCCAGAACAGGCCATTACCCAAGCAGAAAAGCTAGAAGATATTATGAATTTTATTGAGCAACAAGATACTCAACATGCTTATATCCTAGCAACCTACACAGCCATGCTTGAATTTAGAGAGCTATTGGCTAACAAGCATGCTGTTGGAAAGGAGATGAACTAATGGTTTATACTTCTCTACAATCCCCTCACTCAAAAGACTATCAATTTGATCTCTCAATTGCTCACCTTTATGGAAACTTAATGAACACTTATGGAGATAATGGTAACATCCTCATGCTCAAATATGTTGCAGAAAAACTAGGAGCACGTGTTACGGTAGATATTGTCTCTCTTGAGGATCCCTTCAAGGCTGATGACTATGATCTTGTCTTTTTTGGTGGTGGACAAGATTATGAACAAGCTATCGTTGCTAAAGATTTACCTTCTAAAAAAGAAGCCATTGCAGAATTTATTGATAAAGACAAAGTTATTCTTGCTATTTGTGGTGGTTTTCAATTATTGGGGCAATATTACATTCAGGCTAATGGTGAAAAAATTGATGGTATCGGTGTCATGGGACACTATACACTTAACCAAAACAACAATCGCTACATTGGGGATATCAAAATCTACAATGAAGAATTTGATGAAACCTACTACGGCTTTGAAAACCATCAAGGACGCACCTTCTTATCTGATGATGAGAAACCTCTTGGAAAAGTTGTTTATGGCAACGGTAATAATAAAGAAGATGGTTCTGAAGGTGTTCACTATAAAAATGTCTTTGGAAGCTATTTCCACGGTCCTATCCTATCTCGCAATGCTAACCTTGCTTATCGCTTAGTGACAACTGCCCTAAAAAATAAATATGGTCATGATTTGACTCTACCAACTTATCAGGATATTCTCAGTTTAGAAGTTGCTGAAGAGTACCTTGATGTTAAAAGCAAGGCTGAATTTGAAAAATAAAAGATAAAAAATACCATTTGGATATCACGCCAGATGGTATTTTTAACGCTCTCGAAATGGGAATCTTTCTCAGTAATCTCATAAATAAGGTCCTACTTGAAGGAAAATTGATATTTTTTATGAAAGTTTAATATTTCTTGTATCATCGAACTCTTATAGTACTGATTAAAGGATGACTGCTCTAGTCACAACAAGTTTTCTGGGTTCTTTAATAAAATCAGCATAAAGGCAGTTTTACTTTTATTAAACAAATTATTTCTGTGATAAGAATTTCGTTATCCAAACCAGATTTACCGTGACTTTTCCAAACAATACTAAAAGGTCATCATACCAAGAATAAGCATGATACTTAATACAACAAAAAATTCTGGAATCAATGATTCCAGAATTTTTTTGGAGATTATAATTCAACTTTGGCAACAACTGTCTTAGCTGTTTGTTTGCCCAAGTTTTGAAGAGTAACGGATTTAATTTCAGCTGTATTGGTAAAGGCAACAACTGTTGTTGTTTCACGCTCTGCTGATTTAATAGCTTCTAAATCAGCAACTAGAAGAAGATCTCCAGCCTGAACACGTTGTCCATCTGTCACCTTAGCTGAGAATGGGGCACCATTTAGGGCTACCGTATCAAGTCCAACGTGTACCAAAACTTCCAAGCCTTCATCAGTTAAAAGACCGACAGCATGTTTTGTTGGAAAGACACTCGTAATAAGACCTGAAACTGGAGCATAAATATTTCCATTTTCTGGTTCAACTGCGTAGCCATCTCCCATCATTTTTTGTGAGAAAACAGGATCTTTAACGTCTGTAATAGCAATCACATCGCCATCAGCAACCGACGCCACATCTACTGTAATTCCTTTGAAATGTGTATCTACCGCTTCTTCTCTAACGGCTTTCACTTCTGTCTTAGGAATCACTGCACCTGAATCCAGTAAATCCTGAATATCTGATTTCAAGATATCTGCTTTTGGTCCATAAACGGCTTGAACACCATTATCCTTGATGATTAAGCCCATTGCACCAGCCTGTTTCCAAGCAGCTTCATCACCTACTTCTGCCACATTATTAACAGAAATACGAAGACGCGTCATGCAGGCATCAACGTCAGAAATATTTTCACGTCCACCAAGAAGGTTAATAATTTGAACAACCTGTGAATTAGCATCTGCAGTTCCTACTTCACCTTCTGGCTTATCATCAGCCATATCAGCATCATAGTTACCATTACGGCCTGCAGTTGCAAGATTGAATTTCTTAATCATGAAGTCTGCAATAAAGTACATGATAACTGCAAATAGTGCTGTTACCCAGATAAAGTTGATCACATCCATACCAATACCAGCTTTAAGTGCCATTGGTGTACGTGTCAAGAACTCGATGTTACCAAATGAGTGTACACGAAGGTCCACAACATCAGCCATAGCAAAGGCTGCACCTTGTACAAGAGCATAAACAACATAAAGTGGAACAGCCGCAAACATGAACATAAACTCGATTGGCTCAGTAACCCCTGTCAAGAATACTGCAAGCGCTGTTGAGATAAACATCCCTTTGTATTTATGCTTTTTATCTTCATCAACATTACGATACATAGCGTAAGTCAGTCCCATAAGGATACCACTTGACCCAATCATTTGACCAACTTTGAAGCGTGCTGGGGTAACAGTAGCAAGAAGCTCTTTATATTGGCTCATATCTCCAGCGTCTTTAAGGCTGATAAGGTCTGTAATCCATGCCAACCAAAGTGGATCTTGTCCAAACACTTCTGTTCCTTTTTGAGCTCCTGTAAGGATTTCATACGTACCACCAAGTGACGTATAGTTCATCGGGATGGTAAGCATATGGTGGAGACCAAATGGAAGAAGGAGACGCTCTAATGCACCATAGACAAATGGTGCCAAAATTGGTGCTGTATCTTGTGAGTTAGCAATCCATTTACCAAAACTGTTGATACCTGTTTGAACAACTGGCCAAAAGACAGCCAAGATAAGCGCTACAATAACTGAGCGATAGATGACAACAAATGGTACAAAACGTTTTCCGTTAAAGAATGATAAGACATCTGGTAATTTACGGAAATTGTAGTATTTATTATAAGTAGTCGCTCCAAGGAATCCAGAAATGATACCTACAAATACTCCCATGTTAAGAGCTGGTTGACCAAGAATATTAACAAAGTAACCTGACACAGGGATAGAAGTCCCAAAAATAGTTTTGACATGGGCATCCGCATCAGCTAGCATATCTACTGTAACACCAAAGAAGTTCCCTGTGATAAGGTTAATTAAGATAAAGGCTAAACCTGCTGCAAATGCACCGCCTGCACGCTCTTTTGCCCAACTACCACCAATAGCTAGCGCAAATAGCAAATGCAAGTTACCAATAATTCCCCAACCGATTTGAGCAATAATATTCCCCACACGAACAAGCAGTTCTGAATCGGCATTAATAAGAGGAAGCGAGTTCCCGATACTAACCATCAAACCTGCTGCAGGCATAACCGCGATAACAACCATTAAGGCTTTACCGAATTTTTGCCAAAATTCAAAGCTTAATAACTTTTTCATCCATCTTCTCCTTTTAAGGATTTATTTTATTATATTATTATATCATTAGGATAAATAATATTAAAGTTCTAATTGAATCTCCACTCCAAAATGGTCTGAAATAATGGCTTTATTCTTTCCATTAAAGATAACACGACTTGATAAAACAGTTTTAGTCTGATTTAAAAAGATATAATCTAGGTGTTTTTCTTCTGCATGATCACTCCAGCCGTCAATCGCTTTTTCAACTGTAATACCCGAATCTTTTTCTTCTGCCAAATCATAGGTATCAATCAATCCTAGATTGGTGATAGCTTCATAAGCAGAATGATTAGATATACTGTCTGTATTGAAATCTCCCATAAAGACTTTTAAATTGTCTGTTTGAGTGCGATTGATGATGGTTTGAATATTTTCCAACTGATCTTCACCTTCTCCATCGGGAAGATTAATGTGACAAGAATAACATTCAATAAGTTGTCCTTTATAAACAACTGTTAGGCCTAATATCTTTCTTGAAAGAATAGAATCTAAACTCTGATGCTGACTGCAATAAAAAGGATCAACCTCATAAACTGGCAACTTCGTTAAAAATGCAATCCCTTCATCATATTTATCATAGCCGATATGAGAATTACTCCAATAATAAGAGTACTTCTCACCGACTAAATGACGTAATTTTTCTAATAAGATGAGACCATAATTATCGTCTCTCAACTCATGAGTCACTAGTTTCGCACTCATGAGTTGATTGACTTCTTGGAGGGCAATGACGTCATAATCATTTTCAGCAATTGCCTGTGCCAGTGTATTTAATTTTTCTTCTTGATTATCCTCTAGCCAAGCATGAACATTGACTGTTAATAATTTCATGACGACCCCTTTCTGTTCAATTGAAATTATTTACTGTGCCAGATATCTTCGTTATACTGCTCGATTGTACGGTCAGATGAGAAGAATCCTGCTTTAGCAATATTGTGAACAACTTTCTTGTTCCATGAATCTTGATTTTCGTAGTCTGCAAAGACTTGCTCTTTAACTTCGATGTACTCTGCTAAGTCAATCAAGGTCATGAACCAGTCTTTAGAAATCAATTCATGGTGCAAGCGACCAAGACGTTCTTCATTACCAAGTGCTTTCACTTCGTCGCTGACGATAAAGTCAACCGCACGTTTGATGTTGGCATCACCATTGTAGTAGTCTGCAGAAACATAGCCAGCCTTGTCGTACAAGTCGATAATAGTATCTGAATCCTTACCAAATGTGTAGATATTATCCATACCTGCTAATTCTGCAATCTCAACGTTAGCACCGTCCATAGTACCAAGTGTCAAAGCACCGTTCAACATAAATTTCATGTTACCAGTACCTGATGCTTCTTTAGAAGCAAGCGAGATTTGCTCAGAGATATCTGTCGCAGGGATAAGTTTTTCTGCAACCGTTACGTTGTAGTTTTCTACCAAATGAACGTTGAGGTACTTGCTGACTTCTGGATCGTTATTGATCAATTCAGACAAGCAGAGAATCAAGTGAATAATGTCTTGGGCAATCACATAAGCTGGAGCCGCCTTACCACCGAAGATAACAGTGATTTTACGTTTTGGAAGGTTGCCGTTTTTGATTTCAAGATATTTGTGAATCACATACAAGGCATTCATTTGTTGGCGTTTGTACTCGTGGAAACGTTTGATTTGTGTATCAATGATAGAGTTTTCGTCCAACTCAATTCCCTTGTTGTCTTTCAGGTAACGTTTAAGAGCCAATTTGTTGTTGTGTTTGATTTCAGCCAATTTAGCATGAACTTCCTTGTCATCTGCAAAGGCAAGTAATTTCTCAAGTTTAGTTGCATCTGTCAAGTACTCATCGCCAATCAATTCCTTAATATAGTCTGCAAGGTCTTGGTTGGCAAATTCCAACCAACGACGGAAGGTGATACCGTTTGTTTTGTTGTTGAATTTTTCTGGGTAAAGTTCGTAGAAGCCTTTCAACTCAGAGTTTTTCAAAATTTCTGTGTGAAGAGCCGCAACGCCGTTGACTGAGTTTGAGAAGTGGATATCCATGTGAGCCATGTGAACACGACCAGACTCATCGATAATATGAAGGGCAACATCTGGAACTTCTTGTGCGACAAGGGCATCCAACTCTTTAATAATACCAACTAGGTGTGGGACTACTTCTTCTAAGAATTCAAGTGGCCATTTCTCAAGTGCTTCTGCCAAGATGGTGTGGTTAGTGTAGCCTGTCATGTTTTTAACAATCGCTACTGCTTCTGCGAAATCAATACCATGTTTTTCAGTCAAGAGACGAATCAACTCAGGAATAACCATTGATGGGTGCGTATCGTTGATTTGAACATAAGCATAGTCTGCCAAGTCATGTAAGTTTGACCCACGTTCAATCGCTTCATCAATCAAGAGTTGTGCTGCGTTTGATACCATGAAATATTGTTGGTAGATACGAAGCAATTCACCATTTTTATCTGAATCATCTGGGTACAAGAAGAGGGTCAAGTTTTCTTTGATGTCTGTCTTGTCAAATGAGATGCCATCTGTAATTAAGTCATAGTTGACAGACTCGATGTCAAACAAGTTAAGGTAGTTCTTAGTTTCTTTTTTATAGCCAAGAATATCAAGTCGATCTAACTTAGATTTCAACGTGAAGTTTTTAAATGGCACGTCATAGCTGATATCTGTAGGAATCAACCAAGAATCATTTTCAATCCAGAAGTTTGGTTCTGCATCTTGTTGGTTGTCTTTAAAGACTTGACGGAAAAGACCACAGTGGTAGTTAAGACCAACACCTTCACCGTTAATACCAAGTGTTGACATAGAGTCCACAAAACATGATGCCAAACGTCCAAGACCACCATTACCAAGAGATGGTTCTGGTTCAACATCTTCAACTTGTGCTAAAGATTTTCCAGCAGCTGCTAATTCCGCTTGAATATCTTTGTAAACACCCAAGTTAATCAAGTTGTTTGACAAGAGTTTACCAATAAGAAACTCAGCTGAGATATAGTAAACTTTACGTTTCCCAGTGTTTTTTGGTTTTGTCGCTGCTTCAGCTTTGACATAGTTCAATAATTGAAGATAGATTTCTTCATTTGTGAGTTCTGCAAGTTTTTTGTTCGTGTTTGTTTCTGCAAAAGTTGTAAAATTAGCCATGTTAATTATTCCCTCGTTGATATAGTTCTGTAATTGTTTTTAAGTAAGCTTTTTTCTCTGCGGTTAAATCTTCTTTTTTCATGCGCCACTTCCAGTTTTGTCCAACTGTATTTGGCACATTCATACGACTTTCGGCAGGAAGGTCTAAAATATCTTGCATGCAAGCAATCGCGGTATCTGCCACTGAAGCATAAAGTGTACGAAGCATTGCCTGTGTGATAGGTTCATCACCATCACGATGCATGTAAGCATCAGCGTAAGTTTGCTGCTCTGGTGTTAAATTGTCATACCAACCATTAACGACCTCATTGTCATGCGTTCCTGTGTAAGCAACAGCATCTGATGTATAGTTGTGTGGAAGGTCTAGACTTTCACCAGTGACATCAAAGAAACCAAATTCTAAGATTTTCATACCTGGAAAGGCTGTGTCTTCAAGAAGTTTTTCTGCTTTCTCATCAATATAACCTAGGTTTTCTGCAATAATTGGAAGTTCACCAAGTTCTTTTTTAATAGCTTCAAAAAGATCATAACCTGGACCTGGTTGCCAACTACCATTTTTAGCAGTATCTTCTTTGGCATCTACTTGCCAAAAATCAGAAAATCCTTTGAAGTGGTCAATACGCAAAACATCATAAATCTTAAAGCTCTCTGTAATGCGGTAAATCCACCAAGCATATCCTGTTTCTTTATGTTTTTTCCAGTCATAGATTGGGTTTCCCCAGTATTGCCCGACATCAGAAAATTCATCTGCTGGAACACCTGCAACATATTTAGGATGACCTTTTTCATCAACCTTAAATAATTCAGGTTTGGTCCACATCTCAACACTATCTGCTGAAACATAAATTGGCATATCTCCAATAATTTGGATAGCATTTTTATTAGCATAGTCTTTTAACTCTGCCCATTGCTTAAAGAAGAAATATTGTGTGACTTTATGATAATCAATTACTTCAGCTAATTTCTCACGGTAATCGGCTAAAGCTTTTTCCTCACGTCTTGCAATAGCTTTTTCTGGCCACTCTTGAAGCGACTGATTGTTGAAAGACTCTTTAATCGCCATAAACTCAGCATAATCTCCCAACCATGAAGCATTTTCTTTTTCAAATGTTGTCAGAATAGCTTTTTGATCAGCATCTGCTAGAAAAGCTTTAACAGCTTTTTCCAAGATAGGACGGCGGGTCTCAAATAATAAAGCATAATCAATACTTTCTTCATCATCTGTAAACTTAATCGTTTCATAATCTGCTTTGGTTAGGAACCCTTCTTTTTCAAGAAGATCAAAATCAATCAGATTTGTATTTCCAGCAACAGCTGAGAATGACTGATAAGGTGAGTCACCGTAGCTTGTTGTGGTTAGGGGCAATAACTGCCAGTAAGTTTGATTTGTTTCTTTAAGGAAATCTACAAATTCGTAAGCTTCTTTACCAAAAGTCCCTATTCCAAAGTGACCAGGTAATGAAGTAATGTGCATCAAGACACCACTTGAACGCTTTGCCATATGATTCCTTCCTTTCATCTCATTTACAAGTATTATTTTAACGCAAGCGATTGCATTTGTCAAGGACTTTTACGTAAAACTTTTTATTTTTACGGTTTT
>NZ_JBNPOS010000031.1:0-20081 GCF_050315295.1 Streptococcus sp. SGI.013 | reverse complement strand
AAATAAATAAAAAAGATTGGTCAATCCAATCTTTTTTAGAATACTTCATATAATTCTTCTTCAATTTCTTGCGTCAGTTTCTCTCTTTTTTCGGTAGCATCTATATTCAAAACAATACCTACAGCAATCGATAATACCAATAAGCTATTTCCTCCTTGCGATAAGAAAGGAAAAGTTACCCCTGTTGATGGAATTAAGCCTGAAATCCCACCGATATTTACAAAAACCTGCATTAACATCATAGCACCCAAACCAAGTGCTACCATTGAGTTGAAGGGATTTCTAGCTTTAATACCAACTAAAAAAATACGTAAGATAAGGAAGAACACTAGAGCTAATATTAAACTAGCACCAATCAGACCAAGCTCTTCAATAACAATTGAGAACACAAAATCCGTCTGAGCTTCTGGAAGGTAACCATTTTTTTCAATAGAGTTTCCCAAACCGCGACCAAACCAACCACCATTACTCATGGCATAATAAGAATTGGCTAACTGGTGTCCTGAGTCCGTTAAGTCTTCAAACGGATTATAAAAAGCTTTAAACCGCTTTGCAACATAGCCAAAAACTGGTACTTTAGCCACTTTATCTACCCCTATAACTGAAATACTTCCCAATAACAGTGTGGAGCTAATCACAATCGTAAGGATTAGAGAAACAAACCACCTATAGCCAATTCCTGAAACAGAGAACAAAACAATAGCTGTCAATACAATAATGGAAGCATTTCCCAAGTCTGGCTGCATAGCCACTAGCCCTATCAAAATAGCGGTATAGGTTCGCCAATCTCTAAAAGTTCTTGGTAAAAATGTTCCTTTAGTCAAAGCTTGGTAGTCTTTTTGAGCGATGGACTGTTGACGTCTTGAAAAAGTAAAAGCTAAAAACCAAACTATAATAATTTTTAGGTATTCTGCTGGCTGAAATGACAACGGACCAAGCATAATCCAACCACGAGCACCATTAACTTCCTCGCCAAATACACGGGCAATTATCAACAAAAGAATTTCGACTAAGATAACCATTGACACAACCGTTGGTTTCCTTAAAAAATTCAATTTTAAGCGATAAATAAAAGCAATACCAATTAAACTTATAATCCAAAATACACCTTGGTTAATAACCGAACGAAAAGGATTCAATCCGTATTGCACCATAGTTACGCTAGTTGTCGAATATACTACTATCAATCCTAAAATAGATAGGATTAAATAAGGAATTAAGATTGAGTAATTTAATAACTGCTTTTTGTCAATTTTCGTCATCAATAATGTACTTCCTACTCTTTACAATGTATCATTGGCATTATATCATCTTTGTGTTTAAAAATAAACTCGTAGACAAAACATCAAAAATACTAGAGTAACAAAAATACAATAATAAGTTGAATATAGTGTGAACATCCTGATAAAGAATCTGATTAAAAAGAGAGAAAAAGCAGTATCAACTGCTTTTTCTCTCTTTTTAATTAGTAGCAACCTATCCAATGATCTAAACTATCAGTATATTATCACTACTTATATTAACCTGAGTTACGGAGACCAGTAGCAATACCGTTAATAGTGATGTGGATAAGTTTTTCTTGTTCTGGACTAAGTTCTCCTCGGCGTAAGCGTTCAATCAATTCAATTTGAATATAGTTTAACACATTGAAATAAGGAAGACGATAATCTAAACTAGCTTTCAGGAATCCATTCTCAGCTAATAACTCTTTTTGATCTTCGATAAGCAAAATAGTATCTTTGGTTAACTGCCACTCATCTAAGATAATATTAAAGACAGATTTGATCTCTTCACTTTGACAGAGCTGAGCATATTCAAAAGCAATATTCATATTAGACTTAGACAACACCATGTCAACATTAGACAGGAGAGCCTTAAAGAATGGCCAAGTCTGATACATTTCCTGTAACTTAGACAGATTTTTAGGATCTTTTTTAATGAAATTATTAAAACTAGATCCTACACCATACCAACCTGGGAACATCACTCGGTTTTGAGACCATGAGAATACCCACGGAATCGCACGTAGCCCACTAATCTCAGTAATGGTTTTACGAGCTGCTGGACGTGAGCCAATATTTAAACTAGAAACTTCTTTTATAGGACTGGCTTCAAAGAAATAATCATAAAAGTTTTCATTGCCAAAAACAAGATCACGATAAATTTGATTACTTTCACCAACAATTTCATCCATAATCTCTGTGTAACCTGAGATTTTATCAGCTGGTACAACTTGATTAGAGACCATACGGTCCATAGCAGCTGAAATCAACATTTCAAGGTTATAATAAGCTGCATCTTTATTACCGTATTTATTTCCAATCACCTCACCTTGCTCTGTTAGGCGAATACGATCTTTGATAGTCCCAAACGGCTGAGATGAAATAGCATAATACGATGGACCACCACCACGACCGACTGTCCCACCACGACCATGGAAGAAGGTCACCTTAATACCACGTTCCTCACCGATACGTGTCAAATCTTTCTGTGCTTTGTACAAGGTCCATCCTGATGATAGATAACCGCCATCTTTGTTGGAGTCCGAGTAACCCAACATGATTTCCTGGTAATTATGGTTGGCTTTAATCCATTGTTTCACAAGGTCTAACTCCAGATAAGAGGTCATAATGTCAGCTGAATTATCCAAATCTTCAATAGTCTCAAAAAGTGGAACAATTTGGACACGCGCAAGATCCTTATCTACTAATCCAACCTCTTTTAACATGACAGCAAGTTCTAACAAGTCTGAAACGCTTTCTGAGTGAGAGATGATATTTTGCTTAATAATCTCTTCTCCTAACGTGTCTTTTAATTGGCGTGCTGTCTTGAAGATAGCTAACTCTTTTTCAAGTAAGTCTGATTTAGGTGCATTTGTGGCAGACAAAATTCGTGGATCTTCTGTCAGTTGTTTTAATAAAAGCGCACACTTTTCATCTTCTGATAAGCTACTGTAATCTGGTGCAATATTAGCTGATGCCAATAATTCCGCCACACAAGCTTCATGGACAGATGAATCTTGACGCATATCAATACTAGCTAGATAAAAACCGAAAATTTCTACTGCTTGTAGTAATTCTGTCAAGTCTCCCTTAACTAAAGTCTCCCCATTAAAGCGAAGGAGAGATGCCTTAATCGTTTCTAAGTCCGCTTTAAATTCAGTAGCTTTTGCATAACGTGGAGAGTGATCTTTACCTTTCGTTAAATAGGTACGTGTATTTTCTAGACGCTCTTTAATATAGTGAAAGGCTCTACGGTACAGCTCCTTCTCACGAAATTCTGAACTATCATTGGATAATGCTGCCAAGGCTTCTAACTCTTTTGAAACCTCTGTCAAACTTGTTGAAAGAGAAAAGTCAGAATACAAACTCTCAACCTTTTCAATATAGTAACTTAAGATAACCTCTCCTTGTACCGTCGCTGACAATCTCAAAGTTTCAGCCGTTACAAATGGATTACCATCTCGGTCTCCACCAATCCACATTCCCATTGTAATGGGTTTAGGATTATCTAAAACAATCCCTTTTTCTAAAGCCAAGGTTTTATATTCTGTTACAAGACTTGTAATTGCTGTAATTAAGCCTTTATTATAATAATCTGTAACATTCTTGATTTCATTGGTGACTTTGAGCTTCTTCTCTCGGATGATGTCTGTCTGCATAATCATTTCAACATAAGCACGCAGCTCATTTAACCATTTGTCCTTATTGAGTAGGCCCAGCTTAACGTCACGGTGTTTTCGCAAAAGTTGGTGAATCTGATTAGTTAAGCCCAACATTGTCTTTCGTTGCACCTGAGTTGGATGTGCAGTTAAGACAGGCACAACATTGACATTTTCTAAAATTTCTTTAGCATTTTGACTTTGGGAAACAATATCAAGTGTGGTTGAGATTTTTCCAACATAATCCTTATTGATATTATTTTGATAATTAATCTCATAGGCTAAATCAACATCTTCAGAAATATTAATCAACAAAGGTAAGATTGAAAAGTAACGCGCAATGACATCCATTTCATCCGTTGATAAATCACCTACGATTTGATTAACCTCTTGATAATTTTGAGCTCTAGATAACTCTGTCAGTGTTTGAATTTTTTTAAAAACTTCTTGGCTGACCATTTTTTGGGTTGTTTCATCTAATAGCCTCGTTAGGATATCCACTTCCTCTTTAATAATCGTCTTGTCGCTACTACCCTCTAAGTTTGGAATTAATTTTGTTTTTTCCATTCTCTCTATACAACTCCTTATCATAAAGACAGCATTTGACTTGAAAATCCTGACCCTTTAATTTTTTAGTCTACTGCTTCTATCATACCACTTTTATACTAAAAGTAAACCGAAATTCCTAAAATTGTCTATTATTTCAGAAATGTTCTGATTTTTTTGAAAATAACAACTCTTCTACTTTCATATATCCATTTTTACTCTCTTTTTGATATACTAAACAAAAAGAGGAGGTTATGATGAAATTAAAAGATAGAACAAGTTTTCCAGAAAATGAGCTTTGGGATCTCTCTGCTCTCTACCAAGACCGCGAAGATTTTTTAAGAGCCATTGACAAAGCTATGGAGGATATCTACCTTTTTAGACGCAACTATTTTGATGGTCTAAATGAATTGGAAGATTTTGAAGAAGCTTTTTTAGCATTAGAACAAATTTATATCCAAATGAGCCACATCGAAAACTATAGCTTTATGCCACAAACCACAGACTATGGGAACGAAGAATTTGCTCAGATCGCACAGACTGGTACTGACTTTATGACGAAAGCTCGTGTTCTTCTTAGCTTTTTCGACGATGCTTTATTGTGTACAACAGATAGTATCTTGGATCAATTAGAAAAAAATCACCACCTTAGTAGCTATATTCGACAAACAAAAATAAAAAAAGCCCACTATCTCGGAGCTGAGCGTGAGCAACTGCTAACCCAACTTGCCGATACTTTCTCTGCCCCTCAAGATATTTACACTAAAATGCGTGCAGGAGACTTTAAAATGGAAGATTTTGAAGTTGACGGGAAAATTTATTCGAATAGTTTTGTCAGCTATGAGAATTTTTACCAAAACCACGAAAATCACCTGGTTCGCCAAAAAGCTTTCAGATCTTTCTCAAATGGACTACGCCAACATCAACATGCTGCAGCAGCCAGCTATCTAGCCCAAGTCAAATTAGAAAAAGAAATCGCTCATCTTCGTGGCTATGATTCTGTATTTGATTATCTCCTTGCCGAGCAAGAGGTTGATCGTTCCATGTTTGATCGTCAAATTGATCTGATTATAAGTGATTTTGCCCCTATCGCTCAAAATTATCTTAAACATGTCGCTAAAATAAACAAACTCGATAAAATGACTTTTGCTGATTGGAAACTAGATTTAGACAATCGTTTAAATCCTGAGGTTACTATTGACCAAGCCTATGAACTTGTGATGAAATCGTTAAAACCTCTTGGGGACGTTTATACCAAGGAAGTTAAAAGCTATCAAACAGAGCGTTGGGTTGACTTTGCAGCTAATCAAGGAAAAGACTCTGGTGGCTATGCAACTGATCCTTATCGTGTGCACCCTTATGTCTTGATGAGCTGGGCGGGTCGTTTAAGTGATGTTTATACACTAATCCATGAGATTGGGCACTCTGGACAATTTATTTTCTCAGACAATCATCAGAGTTATTTTAATACCCATATGTCCACCTACTATGTTGAGGCCCCTTCAACCTTAAACGAGCTTCTTTTAAGCGACTATTTAGAGAAAGCTTTTGACAATCCACGTCAAAAACGCTTTGCATTGGCTCATCGCCTAACAGATACTTACTTCCACAATTTCATTACACATCTACTAGAAGCAGCCTTTCAACGCCGTGTTTATACATTGATTGAGGAAGGTAAAACCTTCGGAGCAGAAACACTAAACCGTATTATGAAAGACGTTTTAGAAGAATTTTGGGGAGATGCTATCGAAATTGACGATGATGCAGCTCTGACATGGATGCGACAGTCTCACTATTATATGGGACTTTACAGCTATACCTATTCTGCAGGACTGGTCATCTCAACAGTAGGTTATCTCAATATCAAGAAAGATAAAGACGGTGCAAAACGTTGGTTAGAATTTTTAAAATCTGGTGGAA
This sequence comes from Streptococcus sp. SGI.013, assembly GCF_050315295.1. Taxonomy (NCBI): domain Bacteria; kingdom Bacillati; phylum Bacillota; class Bacilli; order Lactobacillales; family Streptococcaceae; genus Streptococcus; species Streptococcus sp. SGI.013. The sequence continues at coordinate 13,954 of NZ_JBNPOS010000031.1, read as the reverse complement.
GTTTACCACCTCTTGAAACCGCTCAAATTATTGGTGCAGACATCAGTACAGAAGAGCCACTTCGCCAAACTATTGCTTTCCTAGATCAAACCGTCCAACAAATTATTGCATATAGTGAGGAATTACAATATGACAACACTCTATAACTTCACTTTGACTGCCCAAGATGGTAGCCCAGTAGCCTTAGAAAAATATAAAGGTAAGCTAGTCCTAATCGTTAATACTGCAACAGGATGTGGACTAACCCCTCAATATAAAGGACTACAAGAACTCTACGATGCCTATCAAAATAAAGGATTTGAGATACTAGATATTCCTTGTAACCAATTTAAACAGCAGGCACCTGGCAGTGCTGAAGAAATCAACAGTTTCTGTAGTTTAAATTATGGCACTACTTTTCCACGATTTGCAAAAATAAAAGTAAACGGAAAAGAAGCAGACCCTTTATATCAATGGATGAAAGAAGAAAAGAAAGGTCCTTTTGGAAAAGTGATTGAATGGAATTTCACCAAATTCCTAATTGATCGAGAAGGAAATGTTGTTAAACGTTTTTCTTCCAAAACAGAGCCAGAAAAAATGATGTCAGAGATTGAAAAATACCTATAAAAAATAAGACAGAAAAAGAAAATCCTTTTTCTGTCTTATTTTTTATGGTCAATTCTTATAAACTTCTTGATAAAATTCTATTTTATCACCATCTTGAATCTTAATTTGATCAGCTGATTTTGGTGCTAACTCATCATTAACATCAAACATCCAATATTTTCCAGCTTTTTCATCTTGTTTGACACCATCAATTGCTGTAATAAAGCCATCTGTTTCTTCTACGTCATAATTCGCTTTTAAAAGGTCCATAACAGTATCACCTTGTGTAAAGCTAACCTTCTCATCTGTTGTATTTTTATCTGTTTTAACAACTAATTGTACCAAATGCTCCTCAGAAGAAGATGAACTAGTGGTAGTTTGATGACTCTGACAAGCCACTAATAAGGTGGTCGAGAAAAATAGTAAAACTAAACTATAAATCTTTTTCATTTGAATAAAATCTCCTAAAAATAGAATGTATCAAGGGATAAAAGAATAGAGTTGATAAGCTATGCGCTATATTATAAGGCATTCCAGACAAGACATAGAGCCAGACTTTTGTACCAAATAAAATCGCTGACCAAGTATCAATTACCATACCGTAGACAATCCCAAGTATAGCAGCAAAAATCGCTTGATAGCCCAAACGATCTAAACTAACTCCTATTATTTTAACAGGTTTAAGATAATTTGTCAGGGGGTATAGGACATAAAACCAAATAGTTAATACCAAACTAAAGCTTCCAATTTGCCATAGCACCCATGGACCAAAACCAAGTAAAAAGCTTGAGACAAACATGGTAAGAGCTGTAAGCATAATGCCTTCTGGTAAGCTGAAACACACACTAACAACCAAAAATATAGCAGTAATCGGTTGGACATTAGGAAGACCTGAAAAAGCATAGCGCAATACAATACAGAGGGCTGAAAGTAAAGCCAATCGACTTAGTTTTCGTAATAACATTATCATTCCTCCATCTCTTTTTCTTAACTTTAATAAACTTATCATCCTATGTCAAGTATGTATCTTTTTTTCTATTTTAAGCATCTCGTTTTGATTTTTTAGCAACTTTAAGTTACAATAGAAAGGATGAGAAAGAGAATTAAACCAATATTTGTTATTGTTCTTTTTACTTTATTTGGACTTGTATTGATGATTTCACGCATACATTTAAATCAATTAAAAAAATCAACCTTTGAAACTGCTAGGAAACAAATTCCATCATCTAATAGTTCCAGCTCTAGTAAATCGAGCTCAAAGACAAAGTCTTCTGACGAACCGTTTGTCTTAAACCCTATTATCGATATCTCTGGCTGGCAACTCCCATCTGAGATTAATTACGATACTTTGTCTAAAAATATTTCAGGCGCTATCATTCGTGTTCAGGGAGGATCAGGTATTGCTTTTGAAAATAATGCTGCTCATGAATCAGGAATTGATAAATCCTTCAAAACACATATCAAAGAATTTCAAAAACGTGATGTTCCCGTAGCTGTCTACGCCTATATCCGTGGCTCTTCTGTATCAGAAATGAAAAAGGAAGCTCAAACATTTTACAAAAATACTTCTCCTTACAACCCTACTTTTTATTGGGTTGATGTGGAAGAAAAAACAATGTCTGACATGGACAAAGGGGTTCAAGCCTTTCGCAAAGAGTTAGAACGCTTGGGCGCTAAAAATATCGGTATTTACATAGGGACCTACTTTATGGAGGAGCATGGTATTTCCACCACTGGTTTTGATGCTGTCTGGATTCCTACATATGGAAGTGATTCTGGCTACTATGAGGTGGCACCTGTCACTGACTTAGATTATGATTTACATCAGTATACTTCTCAAGGCTATCTTCCAGGTTTTGACCAACCTCTTGATTTAAATCAAATCGCAATCACTAAAGATACAGAAAAAACCTATAAAAAATTGTTCACTATTCAAAAATAATATTGACAATTAAAAAATCAAGCGTTATAATGATTAAAATTTAAGATTTTCACAAAGGAGTGCTGTTAAGCTGAGATCGCTATTGCGAAATCCTCGAACCTGATCTAGTCAATACTAGCGTAGGAATTGTGACTGACTTTAGCTTGTCTTTAAGATCAGACTCCTTTTTGTGATTCAAAAGGAGTCTTTTTATGTCTAAAAAACAATCCTCAACAATTCTTGTTGAAACTGCCATTGTTGCCTCTTTTGCAATGAGTCTATCACTGCTACCTGACTTAGCTGGTTGGTTTACACCATCTTTAGGTGCCATCCCTTTGGTTGCTTTTTCATTAAAACGTGGTCTTCGATACGGCTTACTTGCCGGCCTTATTTGGGGGCTATTACATTTTATTTTGGGGAGAGTTTATTATCTCAGTTTTTATCAAGTCTTAATAGAGTATCTTTTGGCCTTTACTTGTATGGGATTAGCTGGACTTACTAGCCATAAATTTCAAGATACCTTAAAAAAAGGAAGTCTGCTTACTTCATCTTTTTGGGCTATTTTAGGAATAACTATCGCAGTTTTGATACGTTATTTCTGGCATTTCCTAGCTGGTGTCATTTTTTGGTCTGACTATGCTCCAAAGGGGATGTCACCTTATCTCTACTCTTTTATGGTAAACGGCAGTGCTTGTGGACTAACCTTTATTCTTTGTGTCATCATTTTCTTAGCTATTTTAAAATTCCAATCCAAACTACTAAAAAATTGATCACAAGGATTTCCATTTCGTATTTTATCAAGTTTGTGATATGATATTAAACATGGCTAAAACAAGAAAACGACAATCTAAATCAACGACAAAAAAAAAGCGACATAAACAGAAAATCATTTCTTTTAGCGCGATACTTTTTTTCCTCATCCTTCTTGGTTTTCATTTTACTTTCTCTATCACAACCTCAACACATTACCAGTCTAATCAGCAAGCCAGTTTGACCAATACTACGCTTTATTCGTTCCCTTACTCCATTTTAGGAACAAAACAGACTAAACAAACAGATGTGATGGTATCTGATTATTATTTGGTTCACAAAAATGGCAAAAAACTAACCTATGCTAAAATCAAATTTTCAGGACAATCATACTACGTTCTGGCAAAAGACTTAAAACTAAAACAAACCAATAGTATCAATACCTATCTAGAAGAACACCATTACCCTAAAACTACTTTTTCCACTGAATATCAAGGATTTTCTAAGCAAGCCTACCAAAATTTTTGGAAAAAACCTAGAGGAGTTATCATTCATGATACTGGCAATGAAGATTCAAGTATTGATTCAGAGGTAAGTTATATGACCAATAACTATTCCAGTTCGGGAGTTTTTGTTCATGCTTTTATTGATAGCAATACAATTTTAAGGATAGCAGATACCAACTATATGGCGCAAGGCGCAGGACCTTATGCCAATCCTTACTATATTCAATTTGAAATGACACATGAATATACTGCGGATGGCTTTGCAAGACAAGTTGGAAATGCTGCTTATTATACAGCTTATATGCTAAAAAAATATAACCTCCCTATTACTCTAGGACAAAAAGATGGTGACGGAACACTTTGGACACACGAAATGGTGTCACTTTACCTTGGAGGCACTGACCATATTGATCCTACAGCTTACTGGTCAAGTGCCGCAAGTGAGTACTTTGGGAGTGACTATACAATAGAGGATTTCCGAGATCTTGTCCAAGCTTACTATAATGAGATATAAATGGTATAATAAAGATACCATTTTTTATTTTGGAGGAAAATATGATTTCTTGGATTTCCCGTTTAATTAAGGGGGTTATTATTGCACTTGGCTTTATTTTACCTGGTGTATCAGGTGGGGTTTTAGCCTCAATTTTAGGACTTTATGAGCGCATTATTTCTTTTTTAGCTCACATTCGTCAAGATTTTGTTAAAAATGTTCTGTTTTTTATTCCAGTTGGAATCGGTGGAATTCTAGGAATCGCACTTTTTTCAGCACCGCTTGAATACTTACTTGAGCACTACCAAGTTCCTGTCCTATGGGCATTTTCTGGTGCCATTATTGGAACTTTGCCAAGTCTATTGACAGAAGCTACTGCTAAATCAAAACGTGATACAACTGATATCTTGACCTTAGTCGCTACCTTTGTTGTCTCTGGACTCTTACTCTTTTTCTTAAACGATCTGGTTGGAGAAATCCCTGCTAACTTTGGTACTTTTATTCTAGCTGGTGTCCTTATCGCTTTGGGAGTTTTAGTCCCTGGACTAAGCCCATCCAATCTTTTACTTATTATGGGACTCTATACTCCCATGTTAACAGGTTTTAAAAATCTCGACTTGCTTGGCGTCTTTCTTCCAATCGCAATCGGTGGTGCTGTCACTATGCTAAGCTTTTCAAAAGCCATGGATTATGCTTTGACTAAGTTTCATTCTCGTGTTTATCATTTTATTATCGGATTGGTTTTATCAAGTACCCTATTGATTGTTATTCCAAACCCTCGAAGCGCTGAAAGTATTTCCTATGCTGGACTTGGTATTGGTGGGATTTTTACGACCCTACTTTTATTTGGCTTAGGGATTGCTCTAGGACTTTGGATGAGTAAACTTGAGGAAAAATACAAATGAGTAAAAAAGCAAAAGTCAAAAAAACTTTAGTGGATCAGATTTTAGATAAAGCTAAAATTCCTCATGACAGCCTGATGTTTAATGGCCTTGAAGGAGAGATGCCAGAGGATATCAGACAAGATGATATTTTTAAAACTTTGGCATTAAAAGGAGATAAGACAGGCCCTGTTATTGGAATTTTACCTATTACAGAGCATCTTTCTGAAAAGAAATTAGCTAAACTATCGGGTAACAAAAAAGTTACCATGATTCCTCAAAAAGATTTGCAAAATGTTACAGGCTATGTGCACGGTGCCAATAACCCTGTTGGGATTCGCCAGAAGCATAATTTCCCTATCTACATTGATCAAACTGCTCTAGACAAAGGAACCATGATTGTCTCTGCTGGAGAGTTAGGACGTTCTATTCGTATTGATAGTCAACTCTTAGCTGATTTTGTCAGAGCTGAATTTGCAGATATTAAGGAGTAAGGCATGCGTTTATTAGGAAACTTGATTTGGTTTATTTTGGCTGGCTTTTGGTCTTGGTTAGCTTGGACTTGTGTTGGAATCTTATTTTGTATGACGATTATTGGGATTCCTTTTGGGCTTCAATTTTTTAAAATTGCACGTTTTGGACTATTTCCATTTGGGCGAACTATTGTCCCTTCTCCTAAAACCAGTAGTTTATTATTAAATATCATTTGGATTGTCTTTTTTGGCTGGGAGTTAGCCTTAGGACATTTAGCATCTGCTTTCTTACTTTGCCTTAGCATTATTGGCATTCCTTTTGCTATTCAATCTATTAAACTAGCTGGGCTTTCACTATTTCCATTTGGAGCAGAGTTTGAGTAGGAGACATTATGAAAATTTATCTTATTCGACATGGGAAAACTCAGTGGAATTTAGAAGGACGCTTCCAAGGAGCAAGTGGAGACTCTCCTCTTTTACCTGAAGCTAAAAAAAGTGTAAAAAAACTGGGACAATATCTAGCAGATATCCCCTTTGATGCTATTTATTCAAGTGATCTCCATCGTGCCATCACAACAGCTGAAATCATCTCACAAGAACACCACCCTCCCTTATTGGTACAAAAAGAAGCTTCTCTAAGAGAATGGGACTTAGGGACATTAGAGGGGCAAAAAATTAGCATTATGGAAGCAATCTACCCCAAACAAATGGAAGCTTTTTCCCATAATCTCGCTCGGTTTGATCATAACGCTTTTGATGCAGAAAGTGTTTACCACACTACACAACGTATCGGTCACTTTATTAAGAGTCTATACGGCAAAAAAGATAGCATCTTAATCGTTGGGCATGGCGCAAGCCTGACAGCTGCCATTCGTTCTTTACTAGGTTATGAATATGCTAAACTACGACAAAATGGTGGACTAGATAATGCTTCTATCACTATTTTAGAAACCAATGACGGTCAAAATTTCAAGCTCATCACATGGAATGATACCAGTTATGATAAATAAAAATTGGGATAGTTAATCTATCCCAATTTTTATTGACTATACTTCATCCGAAGAATTTTTTCTTGTTTTTTATTGAGTCGTAAAAGAATCACGACTTTATCTATAGACATATTACTTTCCAATAAACGTTCAGCCGCCATCATCAAACCATTGTTTATTCCCAGTTGTAAAATAGGGTTCTTTTTATCATTAACATCAAAAATAAATTTATTATCAGGTAAATCAAAAAGAACTTTCACCGCGCCAAATAATTGCTCAAAACTATCAATTTCAAGATCAAACACTGGCTTTGTTCCAGGCTTTAAACTACGCCCACGATGATTAAACCACATCGAATGCCAGCCTCCGTTAAAAGCTCCCATGACATCATTATCATAAGAATCTCCCACATAGAGTGTTGTTGAGGGGTTCATATCAAATTGTTCCGCTGCAAGATTAAAAATTTCCTTTTCTGGTTTTTGAAAACCTGTCGCCTGACTGACAATCACGCGTTTGGGATCCACATAATCATACAAGCCCAACTTCTTCACTTTTTTTAATTGATGCTCAGTTGGCCCATTAGTAATAATACCCATAGGGACATTTTTAGACTTTAAAAAATCCAATGTCATGCGCATCTCATCTAACATGGTAATATTTTCTAGCTCATGCTCATAAATTTCCTGAAAATGAGTACCATCAGCTTCTGAAATTTCTCTATACCCAAACTCTAAAAGCGTCTCTCGGCAACGCCAAAATCGAAAATACTCTGTCGTCCACTCTCCAGCCATAACTCGTGGAAATCCAATGTCTGAATAATGACGAAATCGGATATAAGCCTGATGAATTTGTGTCATATCAAAATCAGGAAAGCACTTCTCCATAGCCAAACGATAAGGGGCTTGTTGGTCATAAATGGTATCATCAACGTCAAAAACAATAGATGTAATCATGGTATCCTTTTTCTTTCAACAAAAAATTTTTACGCCTTATTATACTATTTTTTACTAAGGAGTTCAAATCTAGAAAAAGCATAATATTTGATGAAATCATTGTCATTTTATGATAGAATAGAAAGGAAAACGATTTGGAGGAAAGCAATGTCTAACGAACATGTAGAAGAATTAAACGACCAACAGTTAGTTCGTCGTGAAAAAATGTCTGCCTTAGCTGAGCAAGGGATCGATCCATTTGGAAAACGTTTTGAACGTACTGCAAACTCAGCTGAATTAAAGGAAAAATACACTGATAAAACTAAAGAAGAGTTGCATGAGATGGGAGAAACTGCCATTATCGCTGGTCGTATGATGACAAAACGCGGTAAAGGTAAAGCTGGTTTTGCTCACATTCAAGACCGCGAAGGGCAAATTCAAATCTACGTCCGCAAAGATGATGTCGGGGAAGAAAATTACGATATTTTCAAAAAAGCTGACCTTGGTGATTTTCTTGGTGTTGAGGGAGAAGTGGCTAAAACTGGTGTTGGTGAGCTAACAATCTTTGCGACTAGTATCACACACCTATCAAAAGCGCTACGTCCCTTGCCTGAAAAATTCCACGGCCTAACCGATGTGGAAACCATTTACCGTAAGCGTCACCTTGATTTGATTTCTAATCGCGACAGTTTTGAGCGCTTTGTCACACGTTCAAAAATCATCTCTGAAATGCGTCGCTATATGGACGGTCTTGGCTTCCTAGAGGTCGAAACACCTGTTCTTCACAATGAAGCCGGTGGTGCTGCTGCTCGCCCATTCATCACTCATCACAATGCACAAAATATGGATATGGTACTTCGTATCGCTACCGAACTCCACCTCAAACGCTTAATCGTCGGGGGTATGGAGCGTGTTTATGAAATCGGTCGTATCTTCCGTAATGAAGGCATGGATGCTACTCACAATCCTGAATTCACAACGATTGAAGCCTACCAAGCCTATGCTGATTTCCAAGATATTATGGATTTAACAGAAGGGATTATCCAACACGTTACCAAGGCTGTCAAAGGGGATCAACCTGTTATCTACCAAGGAACAGAGATTAAACTCAACGAACCATTTAAGCGTGTTCACATTGTTGATGCTGTCAAAGAACAAACAGGTATCGATTTTTGGCAAGAGATGACCATCGAAGAAGCAACTGCTTTGGCTAAAGAAAAAAATGTCCCTCTTGAAAAACACTTTACAACAGTTGGGCATATCATCAATGCTTTCTTCGAAGAGTTTGTTGAGAAAACACTTATCCAACCAACCTTTGTTTACGGACATCCTGTTGAAGTATCACCTCTTGCTAAGAAAAATGCAGACGACCCTCGCTTCACAGACCGATTTGAACTCTTTATCATGACTAAAGAATATGCCAATGCCTTTACTGAGCTTAATGATCCAATTGATCAATTAGCACGCTTTGAAGCACAAGCTGCTGCTAAAGAACTTGGTGACGACGAAGCAACAGGTATCGACTACGATTACGTCGAAGCACTTGAGTACGGTATGCCACCAACAGGAGGTCTCGGTATCGGTATTGATCGCCTCTGCATGCTATTGACAGATACTACTACTATTCGTGACGTTTTACTTTTCCCAACGATGAAATAAAATGAAAAAAGAATATATCGCTTTCTTATCTGCAGCTATTTTAATCATCTATGGTCTTCTTACTCAAAAATTTTTATTTGTTGGACTAGGAATTACCTTTATACTAATTGGAATTGCTGAAATATTAAGAAACAAGAATCATTAAAAAAATCACCTCGACACATGTGTCGAGGTGATTTTTGGCCTACTGTCATCTAGCGATTAGCCCCATACTTCTTTAACAATTTCTTGAATGAGAGCTAACTTTTTCCACTGATCTTCAATGGTTAATTTATTACCTTCTTCTGTTGAAGCAAAGCCACACTGGGTGCTAAGGTAAAGATCTTCAAGAGGAATGTATTGACTAGCTTCTTTGATTCTAGCGATCACCTCTGTCTTATCTTCTAGATCTGCTGATTTTGAGGTGATCAAACCAAGTACAACTTTTTTACCTGGTGTAACTTTAGCAAGAGGTTCGAATCCACCTGCACGCTCTGTATCAAACTCAAGATAATAAGCTTTAACATTTTCTTTTCCAAAAAGTGTTTCAGCTACCTTATCATATCCACCTTGAGATGCCCATGTAGAATGGTAATTGCCACGACACACATGCGTTGTAACATTAAGGTCTTCTGGCAAATCTTCCAAAATACCATTATTTAAGGTAAGAAAATCAGCACTTAACTCTTGACGAATCTGTTCAGCTGTCTTTCCAGTGTGTCCTGCAATCAGTTCCATTACGCGATCATCAACCAAAGTTCCCCAAGTACAGTCGTCCAACTGTAAATTACGCAAACCCACTGCATAAAGATCAGCAATGACGTCTTTATAAGCCTTAATAACATCCGCAAACAACTCTTCCTTATTTTCATAATAAGTAAATGTATTTGCTGTATGCTCTGCATCACGAATTAATTCAAAGTAAAACTGAGCTGGTGAAGGAATTGTTAAGCGTGAAGCCAATCCTTCTTGATCAGCTAAGTCTTTTAAGAAAGTGTAGTGTGCAATAAAAGGATGATTCTGTCCTGATATTTTGCCTGTTAAGGACGCAGCATCTGGCTTAGTCGTCTCATCATGAAATTGATAGCCAATAGCAGCTTGTGTATGTGCTACTCCTTCAAGTCCCCAGAAAAAATCTTGATGCCAGTAAGCACGACGAAATTCACCGTCTGTCACACTCTCGAGACCAGCAGCTTTTTGTTGTAAAACTAATTCACGAATGGCTTGATCTTCTACGGCAGTCAATTCTTCTTGTGAGATTTTCCCAGAAGTAAACGCGTCACGCGCTTCAACTAAGGCTTTTGGACGTAAATAAGATCCAACATGATCTACACGGAATGGGGCTGTTTGATGGGTCATAAAATTTCTCCTTGCGATATAATAAGATCATTATAACAGGCACTTGACTTCAAAACAAATTCTTATTTTTCATAAAAAGATATAGTTTTAGACTATATCTCTTTTATAGGCACTTTCTTTATAATATAGTCACTCTATTGGGGTTAGTTGTTCCATCCCTAGTAATCTTTTATATGAAGTTGTCAAGCAAAAAAACCTCACTAAGATTATACACCTAGTGAGGTTTTTATGATTATTTTCATTATTCTAAGGCGAGGGAAAGGGCGGAGCCATCATAGATAGTTTGATCTGCCTCTTTTCAACCTAATTTTTAAAAGCATTTACCAAGACTTCAAACTCTTCATTTGAAAGAGTAATCCCTTTCCCCATCTTAGTGTGATCGGGACTCCAAGTTCTAATATCAAACTTAGCTGGTGCGCCATTAAAGCTGACACGGTTCAACTCTTTTGTCCAACCTTTGTCGTTTTCTGATAAAACGAGCAATTTTTCTTCAATTTCAAATTTAAATTCTGCCATAGGATTTCCTTTCTATTTTTTATTCGTAAAAAATGGTGTTAAATCCCAAATACTGAAGGATAAGTGACTAAACCTCTGACCTGCTCTGCTTTTTCTTCTAAAAATTTCACCATAAAATACTGATTGTCCACCTCAAAGGGAGGTTTTATGCCATGGTCGGATGCTGTTTGATAACCAAAACAGCTATAATAAGCAGGGTCTCCAAGAATAATAATCGTATCATACCCTTCTTTTTTAGCAACATTTTCAGCTTCTAATAATAACTAGCGACCAATCCCTTTTCCTTGATAAAGCGGATGAACAGACAGAGGAGCTAGAGCCAAGGCTCTGCTTTTTTCCACCTTTATCTCAGTTAATAAGACATGTCTCACCATCTCTTTCTCGTCAGTAGCAATCAAGCTAAGCTTAGGATGATATGCTGGATCTTGACGAAGTCTTTGAACCAAGTCTGCTTCTTACCTATCAGAATGAGGACTACCATTAAACGCTAAAGTAATCAACTCCTCCACCTGTTTATAGTCTGAAAGGGATTCTTGTCTGATGGTTAGCATTAAGCACGTACCGTTTGACTTGAGCCATCTGTTTTATAGAGATTAATCAGTCCTTCTTGACGATTACGAATCATATCTCCTGGTTCTACCTTTTGCGGTACGGTTATCGTTAATAATTCCATTGGATTAGGGGCGCGGTCAATTTTATTCCCCTTATCATCATGAAGATCTGTGATCGTCGCATCAAAATGGCGGAATCCTGGACCATAAAACTCGACCTGATCTCCTTCTGTAATAACATTACGTTGACGAATAGTTGCCGTCATAGTCTCTTCATCAAAGGAAACGACTTCACCCACAAATTTATACTGCGGAATTTTACGACGAGCACCAAAAAGCTGCATATTTTCATCTGGTGTTTCATAGTAAAATCCTGTTGCCAACTCACGTTGCGCAACTTTCCACATTTCATCAATCAAATCTTGTTTAATGGCTTCAAACTTTTCTGGGCTCTCAAGATAAGCATCAACACCTGCCTTATAAACATTTGCTACGGTTGAAACATAGTGAACAGACTTCATTCGACCTTCGATTTTAAGGCTATCCACACCATTTTCAATCATATCTGGTAAATGCTCAATCATTGACATATCTACAGCAGACATAGAGAACTCTTCTGGAATTTCACCTTCTAGACTCTTTCTTTCTTGACCAAATGGCATCTCATAAAGGTCATACTTCCAACGGCAAGACTGTGAACAACCACCACGGTTAGCATCACGCATACTCATATGGTTTGACAAGGTGCAACGTCCTGAATAAGAAATACACATAGCTCCATGAACAAAGGCTTCAATTTCAACATCTGTACGACGACGAATATCAGCCAACTCTTCCATAGAAACTTCACGCGCCAAAACCACACGTGTTAACCCTAGATTTTTCCAGAATTCAAGTGTTTCTACATTAGTAGCAGATGCTTGTGTCGAGAGATGAATTTCAAGACCTGGCGCTTCTTCAGCACAAATCTGAATAAGTGCTGGATCGGATACAATTACTGCTGCAATGCCGATATCACGTAAGCGACGGAACCACTCTCCTGCTCCTTTTTCATTTCCCTCATGGGTTACCATGTTTGCTGCCACATAGACTTTTGCACCGTACTTTTTCGCAAACTCTACTCCCTCTTCCATTTCTTCAAAAGTAAAGTTTCCTGCACGGCTACGCAAACCATAAGCTTGCCCACCAATAAAAACAGCGTCTGCCCCATAATGAATGGCAACTTTTAATTTTTCCAATGTACCAGCTGGTGCTAAAACCTCTGGACGTTTTTTTACTTGTGTCATTTTATACTCCTATTTGCAAGATAGATGTAAGATAGTGCTCCTGAAAATAGACAAATCTAGCACTGTGAGACATTACTTGACCATGTCTGGGTCGTAGTCATAAAATCCGGTATCAAGACCGCGCTCCTTAGGGTGATGTTTTCTAATCTCTTCATCAAAGACAAAAGCTTGATCTTGAGTAAACTCACCTTTTTCCATCAAGTCACGCGCCTTCACGAAAACAGTTGCAATAGCAAGGAAATCTTGACCTGGTGTATAGAGTCCCTCTAATTTCCAATGGCTAAAGCCATGCTCATAAACCTCTAACAATTTAGGCATCAAATCCAAATCATTGTTAGCAAAAATATGAGTACCATGCTTATCCTCAAAGATAGAATAATGTGAGTCTGGATCATTTGGCTCACTTAAGAAAAGATTACGCTCACGCGATTTTTCTTCATTCATCTTAGTAAAGTTATAGTAATTTTGTAACAATGGGCGTTTTGACTGGTGAATAATGCTAGCGCCATAAACCAAAAGTTCAGCTGGAATATCAAGATTTTCAGCCATAATAAAGAGTTCAGCTGATGGAATCTCTCTAGCCAATACAGCTTCTGAAATTCCCGCATTCTTAGCCCAAAAATTGATTTGACGGCTAGAGGTCACCATTGTTGAGGCATCATAGATCGTTTTTAAGGCTATACCATCACGCTGTAAGGCATAAAAAACCCCAGCATCCCCAACAGTGATATAGTCAACTCCAATAGATTCTAAAAATTTCAAGTATTCTGGAAGAGAATCCATCATATCTTGATGCATCAAGGCATTGACAGCGACCACCATTTCTTTACCAGCATTATGGATAAGGTCAGCAAGTTCCCTCATCTCCTCACGACTAAAGTGATAGGGAAGACGAAGACCATAATCGCCTTCTCCTACATAAATGCGATCGACACCGAGAGCTAGGAGAGCTTTTGCTTGGTCCATGCTCTCTGCAGTTGCAGTAATCATAATTTTTTTCATAACTCATCCATTATAGCAAATCTCATGCTTTTTGGCATAAAATAATACAAAAATCTTGATTTTCTCTTTATT
>NZ_JBNPOS010000030.1:0-20678 GCF_050315295.1 Streptococcus sp. SGI.013 | reverse complement strand
GAATATATTAATGCAGTATCTAAACGAATTAAAAAGCTGCATAAATCTAATCTAGGCAAGCTAGTCAAAATAGAAATTGATTGCCTACAAAACAAAGAATCTTTGTTGGAGGAACTCAAAAAACTGGAAGGAATTGGCGATAAATCAATTCAATCTATTAGTGATTATAAAAATTTTGATATGATTACTTTTATTGAGAATATCCAAAAGGGGCCAGATGAACTAGCTAAAGAATATAACCTAACCAATAATACTTCGCAGAAAATTTGTAAATTAACCAATGAACAATGTTGGAAATTAGAAGAGCTTGTTCTAGGTGATATTACCAATATTTCTCTCAAAGTTGGTGATAAATTCAAATCTATGGATAATTTATCAAAAGGTCAGCAATGTACTGCACTCTTAAATATTCTATTAGTCGAAAACAGAGATCCTTTAATCATCGATCAGCCTGAGGATAATCTTGATAATGCCTATATTGCAGATAGCTTAGTTGCCTCAATTAGAAATAACAAAAAAAATCGTCAATATATTTTTGCTACTCATAATGCCAATATTCCGGTCTTTGGTGACGCAGAACTAATTATTGGACTTGTCGAAGAAGATGGACAAGGCAAAATTAATGGACAGGCTATTGGATCGATTGATAACAAACAAGTTATGAATCAAGTTGTAAATATTCTTGAAGGCGGTGAAACTGCTTTTAAGATTCGAAAGGAAAAATACCAGTTTTGATTAATAGGTCTCATTTAGGTGATTGCCTCAAAAAGTGACTGACAACTAATAATAAAAACTCATAGGAAATTTATTATAAAACTTTTTCTATTTTAGTAAATCTCCAAATAAGGCGCATCATAAAAAGAAAATATATCAACATAAAAGGACAGTATGTCATTTACTGTCCTTTTAAGATTTCGCTATAAGTTTTTATAAGGTGAATGAACTCAGATTATTTAGACTGCTGAGCGTCAAGCTACCTATCCTAGCGATTTTCTTTATAACCGATGAGTAAAACAGCTTCAACTGTCACTTCAGTAATGCTATCTAGATTTAAAAGGTTGGAATCAACATGGAAGAAAAGCGGTGTCATCTCCACAAAAGCCCTAAGATCTTCGGGGCTGATAGGATAGGTTTGTGATACCAACTGTTCTTGGAATCTTGGATAAAACTTAGCAAAATGATTAACCACGCGATGCTGGTCATAATCTGCTTTCTGAAGTTGATTTTGAGCCAAACGTCGAAGCTCTTTTAGATGATTGGGACCTGGAACGAGTTTGATGACAAGACCATCATCTTTCAATACACGATTAAATTCTTTGTAGTGGGCGGGCGAAAAAATATCTAAGATCCCATCCATTACCTTATCTTGAATAGGGAGCTGTGTCAAATCTCCTACAAACCACTTAACCGCATAGGTTTTATCTGCCTTACTAGCCAGAAGAATCGACTCTTTTGAAAGATCAAAAGCAAAAAGATTCAACCCCAAATCATCCGATAAGCATCTAGAATAATAACCCTCTCCGCAGGCTACATCTAGTAGCTGAGTAAGGCTTTCTCTTTGAACCACTTCCTTAATGGCTTCATAGATATGACGATAATAGCCATTCTCTAAAATCTTCTGACGATTTTTAAAACTGGCCTTATCATAATTATCAGAAGATTTCGCTTGAGGAGCTAAGTTAACATAGCCAAATTTGGCTAAATCAAACACATGACCCTCTTCACACTTTAAGAAGGTCTCACCATAACTCAAGGCCTCATGACAAATAGGACAGGCAAAAACATGCTGACTATCTGAAAAGCGGCTACGCTTATTGATTACCATTTTAACCTTCTACCCTTTCTGCAAGCTCTTCCCACTCTGATAGGAGACCTTCTTGCTCTTCTATAAATTGATCTAGTTGTGCTTGCATGGACATTAACTCATCTGCTTGATTGGTTAATGCCATTTCTTGCTCAAGTTTTGTCATCTCAACTTCAATCACTTCAATGCGTGCTTCAATTTCTGATAAACGTCGCTGTAATTTTCTGTATTCTTTTTGATTAGCTTTTTGTACTTGGTAATCATTAGAAGCATCGGGAGCTGCTGCCAAGCTGACTGGATTTGTTTCTGCAGTATCTAATTCTCTCAATGCTTCTAGCTCCGCTTTTTTCTCAATATAATAATCATAATCGCCTAGATAAAGCGTACTTCCTGTTTCAGATAACTCTAAAACTTTTGTTGCCACTCGGTTAATGAAGTAACGATCATGACTAACAAATAACAAGGTCCCATCAAAATTAATCAAGGCATTCTCAAGTACTTCTTTACTATCAATATCCAAATGGTTTGTCGGCTCATCCAGTACAAGAAAATTGTTATTTTCCATAGAGAGTTTAGCCAAAAGTAAACGAGCTCGCTCACCACCTGAGAGCATAGAAACTGATTTTTTGACGTCATCTCCTGAGAATAAAAAGGCACCCAATCGACGACGTATCTCTACCTCAGGAACGGTCGAGAAACTATTCCAAAGTTCATCTAAGACAGTGTTTGAGGGAGTTAGATTGGCTTGTGTTTGATCATAATACCCCATCTCGACATTAGCACCATAGCGAAGCTCTCCTGAAATAAGAGGGAGTTGTTTAACAATAGATTTGATAAAAGTTGATTTTCCAATTCCATTTGGCCCCACAATAGCTACTGCTTCATGCTTGTTCAACTCAAGCTCAATAGGAGAAGACAAAATCTTTCCATCATAGCCTATGGAAACGTCACGTGCCGTTAAAACAACGTTACCTGAGGACTTTTCAGCAAAAAAGGTCATATGAGCAGACTTTTGTGATTGTCCTGGTTTATCTAAACGTTCTATTTTTTCCAACTGCTTACGTCGTGCTTGAGCACGCTTTGTGGTTGAGGCACGCGCAATATTTCGACGAACAAAATCTTCTAATTGAGCAATTTCCTTAGCTTGCTTTTCAAATAATTTTTCTTCAGTTGCTAATTTTTGAGCTTTTTGTTCCATGAAACTAGAGTAATTACCAACATAGCGATCAAGTGAGTTAGGGTTTAAATCTAGAGTCACTGTTGCCACTTTATCTAAAAAGTATCGATCGTGACTCACAATAATCAAAGCTCCCTGATAGTTGGCTAAATAATTTTCTAGCCAAGCAATCGTTTTGATATCTAAATGGTTTGTCGGCTCATCAAGTACTAGCAATTCAGGTTTTTCTAAAAGCATCCGTGCCAAAGCCAAACGGGTATTTTGTCCGCCTGATAACTCTGCAATTGGAGTTTGCCACATGCTTTCTGGAAACTGAAAGCCATTTAAAATCGCCTTAATATCTGCCTCATAAGTAAAGCCGCCTAACAGACGAAACTCTTCCGAGAGTCTATCATAATCTGCCATCAGCTTATCTAATGTAGCCCCTGATAAGCTCCCCATATCCAACTCCATGGCACGCAACTTTTTCTCCATCGCCCGCAAATCCGAAAAGACTAGGAGCATCTCATCAAAAATAGTATTGTTTGATTCAAAGCGACTATCTTGTGCCAAATAAGACAAGGATAAATCACGCTTCAAAGTCACGTCACCTGAGGTGGGAGACTCTTCGCCAACGAGTATTTTAAGAAGAGTTGATTTCCCCGCACCATTTCGCCCAACCAATGCAATACGATCTCGTTCATCTACTTGAATGTTAATATTATCGAAAAGAACGTCACCTGAAAAGGAGCGTTCTAGTTTGTTTCCATTTAAAATAATCATAACTCTATTATAACAAAAAAAATCAGCCCTACTCAATCTTTTAGATAAGGGACTGACTTTTTTCTACATAAATTTTAAGTGTTCTAAAATAGCTTGATTTTTCATCATTAAATAGATGCCTATAACAATGACAAGCGTAAAAATCAATAATTTCACTAGACCTTCAACAAAGCGTAAAATAGACATCATTATCATGGATAGGACCAACCAAATAAAAGGTGAGTTGCCAATCAGTTTTTGCAAGGATTGCATATTGTCCCCAATCAAGACACGGATAAATGTGGGAATATAGTCTCCGACACTTAGATTAAGATGAGATAAGATACTCATACTAGTTGCTTTTAACCAAGCAAAAACTCCTGTGTTAAAAAATAATAAAATGACTTGCTCTGGGTAACGTCTCGCATAACGCTTAAATTTACGGTACATAAAACTCCTATTGATACAATTCTTGGACAGCTAATAGATCTGTTTCTTGGATACCATAGGTGGATCCTGCAGACTGCATGACTGAAACTTCTGCATCATCGTGATCAAGTCCGATAGCATGTCCCAACTCATGCTCTGCTGTGTGAACAATACGGTCAAAATCATAACCATATTCCTCATTTAGTAAATAATATGTATTTAATTTCACATCAACATGTTTTAAACGGTTAGTCAACATATTTGTTTCGCTTTCAGCTAAACCTGCTGCTTGCGTTTGAGCATCAGAATAGTCTGTTGCAATAATATCAGCTTGCTCTTTATCTGTTGTCATGGTAAAGGTAAAGACACCCGTAGCATTCCAGTTAGCAATAGCTGTTTCATAAGCTGATACTAGGGTAGGATCTGTTGACTCCAAATAGACGGTTGCCGCATTTGTCTCCCAACGGCTCCCTTCGGTATGAGAATAATTATCCACAGATAGATTAGAAAGGTTATTGGCAACATTATTAGCTAGTTGGTTACCGTTTCCCTGAAGGACTTGACGAAGCGTCTCAATACCTGTAGAAAAAACATCTGAAACCGATGATGTTTGCTGATTAGTAAAATAAGTAATGCCCCAAAATAAAAGAGCAACAATTACCACTGCTTTCACTAAACTCCAAATTAAAGATAAGATTAAGCGTGGAATAAAAAACAACACTTTTACAATAAATCCAATGAGATTTTTCATGTTCTACCTCTTTCGTATGTCATAAAAAATCCTAAAACTTGAGATATTAGTATAACAGGAGCTAACTAAAAAAGCAAGGAGAAACCTTGCTTAGGGATTACTAGCTGGAAAAATGACTCTAAAACTAATATGATTATTTTTATAAGTCACTCCAATACGTCCTTTAAATAACTTGACCAGACTTTCTGCCATAGAAAGACCGATACCATAACCAGATACCTGCTGATTATGAGACTCATCTTGACGATAAAAACGCTCAAAAAACTTACTATAATCAACAGCTTTTCCATCTGAAAAAGTATTTGAAACCTCTAGCTTAATTTTTTTTCTACCTAGCCTAGATAGACTGACTATTACTTGACCAGTTGGATCACAATATTTATTTGCATTATCAACAAGAATGGTAACCAACTCAAATAGTGATTTCTCCTCAGCTTCAACAAACAGTCCTGGTGTAATACTTAAGGTAAATTGCTTGCCATCTTTAATCACTGGTCCTTTAAAATCCTCTGCGGCATCCTGTGTAATAGCAGAAAAATCACACTTGCTTAAAACAAGATCGGCTTGCTCTTCCAATTTGGAAAGTGTCACCATGCGATTAATCAAATCGGTCATACGTTGCACTTGATCTTTGGTAGATTTACTCCATTCGCTCTCTCCATCTAACATTTCTTGTAGTTCCGTATTGGCAGAAATGATAGCTAGAGGTGTTTTTAATTCGTGTCCTGCATTTGTAATAAAGCGTTTTTGTCGCTCTGCATTTTCAATATAGGGACGGATAGCTTGACCAGAAAAAATAGAAATCACAACAATGAAAAATAGCATACTAAAGATAAACATATAGATCGAAAGAATTAATAACTCGGGTCTTTCTTCTATATAATCTGTAATATCTAAATAAATGATTCTTGTTTTTTGATTGGACAAAGGTTCGGCTAGATAGGCGTAATAGTGTTGTTGGTATTTAAAGTAAGTCACTTTATTTTTAACATCAGCCTTATCAATCAAATCATCTAAATCATCTGTTGCAACATCACTGGCTTGCTGCATATTAGATTCTATTAAAGTTCCCTTTGAGTCTATTAGGAGTGTAAAATAGTGCATTTGGGATAGACGTGTGCTAGATAAAGAGCTGTTACTTAATGAAAAATCTAATTTATTTTTACTTGGCAAGGTACCAGCATTATCAGATAAAATTTGCATAATGGTATTAACTTCATTGTTACTTTGGATATAACGGGCTGAATTAAAGACTACCATAAAACCTGTCAAAACAAGAAAAACAGCTATAGAAGCGATAGTGATAAATTGTATTCTTAACTTTCTAATCATTCGACCTCCTCTCTAATTCTCAAATGATAAGATTGATTTTCGTCACCAATAATTTCAAGGTTGGCCCCAATCGCTTTTAATTTCTCGCGAAGATAGCTCACATAGATATAAACATAGCCCTCATCTATTTCAGGATCCTTATCTTTTGCCCATAAATGCTGAAAGATATCTTTAGTCCTTAATTCCTTACCATGATTTAACATAAAGAATGCCATCAATTGACTTTCCTTATTTGATAATCTAATTGTGTTAGAAGTCGCTAACTCCTGCTGAGAAGTATTTAAAATAATATTACCAAGATTTAACACTTTATCTGTAAAACTATCCAAACGACGTTCTAAGGACGCCATCCGTGCAAGGAGCTCTTTTAAGGAAATAGGCTTTGTGAGATAATCATCAGCACCCGTTTCAAGCCCTGTTACTTTATCATCGAGTCCTGACATAGCTGTCAACATCACAACATGGGTCTTATCTCCACTTGATCGAATCTCTGCTAAAGCTTCTAAGCCAGTTTTAACAGGCATCATAATATCTAATATCATGACATCAAAAACCTGTTCCTTCGATTGATCAATCGCTTCTTGCCCATTTGATACCCTAACAACCTGATAACCTTTATGCTCCAAAGCAGCTGTATAAACACGGGCTAATTGATCTTCATCTTCTGCTAATAAAATAGATAACGTCATTTAATCACCACCTTCTTGGATGAGTTGTCGAATAGTTTGCATACTAAGATCACACGATGCTAGCTCATCTGCGCACCGTTTTAATTCTTTTACCAAGCGTTCTGGATTTTTGATGTCATGCTTATATTTCATCTGATGCTCCAAACTCGCCCACGAATCCATAGCAATAGTACGTAATTGAACCTCAATAAAGTATTTCCCCTGCTGATGACCAAGACAGTCCGGAAAAGGAGTCTCTACTTCTAAAATCAAATGATAAGAACGATAGCCATTTGGTTTTGGTTTGCTGACGAAGTCCTTTTCGTTATAAACTGAAACACCTTCTATTTTCTTGATAAAATCAACCAAGAAAAAAATATCTTCAACAAAGCCACAGATAATGCGAATCCCAATACTATCTTTGATTTCTCTAAGAGCCGAGTGAGGATGAAGCGGTAAGGTTTTTCTTTGACATTTATCCATCATACTTTCTTGGCTTTTAACACGGGCTAAAAAATGTTCATATAGTTTGAAGCCTGTTTGTAACTTCTGTTGCTTATTTTTTTCTTCAATTTTTTCTTGAAAAGACTTTAAAATTAAAGGTAGATAAGCCGAATATTCTCCGTAGATCTGATAACTCACTGCATCCCCCTAACTTAAACGCTCTTCTTCAACATAATCAATGGGCAGCCAGCGTAAAAATTCTTCTAATTGCTTTTCCCAATAATAAAATTCATGTTTACCTGGCCCAGTATGGTACTCAATATCTAACCCCAATTGTTTAAAGTTTTTGATTGCCTCATTATTGGCTTCAAATAAAAAGTCTTCTACACCACACCAAGCATAAAATTTTGTTTTCTGATCTGTTTTTTCTGCTAAATTTTGGAGGTTGTTCTCTCCTTTTTCAAATGCTTCAGCATCCCCAAAAATCCCTGACCAATAAGGTGAGTTTAAATTTCTATCAGCCAGTCCTTTAAAACTAAGGGCTCCAGAAAATGATCCCGCATAAGAAAACTGCTCTGTTGCCATAGCGAGTTTAAAAGCGCCATAGCCTCCCATTGAGAGACCGGCAATAAAAGTCTTCTCTCGTTTCTTAGTCATATTAGGAAAGAAACGTTGCATCACTTGTGGCAATTCCATTGCAAGAGCATCAAAATACTTCATTCCATAGCGGGTATTAGTGTACCAGGCAAGATCCGTTGAAGGCATGACAACAATCAAGTTGGTCTTTTTGAGTAAGCGCTCAATAGCTGTCCGCTTTTGCCAAGAGTTATGATTCCCGCTCATTCCATGTAAGAGGTAAAGAACTGGAATATCCTGACAGTCAGGATCCGCTACACTAAAACCATCTGGATAGATAACATTAACTTCACGCTCCATCTCTAAACAATCTGAACGATATTCAATTTGAAAAAATGCCATATTTTCTCCCTTTCAACTTATTGATTAAAACAAAAAAATCTAAAACTTTACAAAACTGGTAGAAAAAAAGGAACACCTGAATATAAACTCCAGCTCTTCCTTTTTCCTTATTTTCCATCAACTGACCTTACAGCTAATTTAAGCTCATCGCACTTCCATTACTACTGGAAGAATGGCTGGACGGCGTTTGGTTTGATCAAAAAGGTACTTGCTAACTTCATCACGAACAGCTGACTTTAAATCAGACCAATCAAAACTATCTTGCGCTAAATATTCTTCTACGGTTTTATTGACAATATCTGCACTCTCACGTAAAATGTCGCGACTCTTCTTCACATAAACAAAGCCACGGGTATTGATTTTAGCTTTTGAGATAATTTTTTTCTCTTTTTTATTGACCGTAATAGCTACGATAAAGATACCATCCTCAGATAATACTTTGCGGTCACGAAGAACGATATTGCCCACATCACCAATAGCATTACCATCAATCATGACATCACCAGCAGGCACACCTCCTTGATGGAAAAAACCATCCTTTTCAAGTACCATGATATCCCCGCGTTTCATGATATAAATGTTCTCTGGTAAGATACCAATTTCTTGAGCTAAATCTGCGTGAGCTTGTAATTCACGATATTCACCTTGGATAGGGAAAAGATATTTAGGTTGTAAAAGATTCATCATCAATTGTAAATCACGTCCATTAGCATGACCTGATACACGCAGATTTTGTGTAATAAGTTTAACACGTCCACCTGCCTTATAAATCATATTCTCTACCCGAGCTACCACTGCTTCTTTAGCGATAGACGGTGTTGTGACAATATACACCAAGTCACCATCTTTAATCTGTACATAACGATGACGTCCAATGGACATCTTACTCAAACCATTGATTGGCTCTCCCATCCGACCTGTTTCTAAAATAATCAACTCGTGGTCCTCAAAACGAGACATATCTTTTGGTTTGACCATTAATTTTTCATCTGATACACGAAGTTTTTTCAAACGTATAGCTGTACGCACAATATTTTCTGCATCAAACCCTGTTAAGACAACACGACGCCCATTTTCTGCCGCTGCATCAAAAACTTGTTGAATACGAGCAAGGTTACTAGCAACAGCTGCCACAATGATACGACCTTCCCAATTTGAAATCACATGATCAATCTCTAGACCAACCTCTGCTTCACTAGCAATTTGAACATTGCTATCAGCGTTAGCAGAATCAGATAAAAGAGCTAAGACCCCTTCGCGACCAATTTCAGATAATCGTCTAAAATCAGTTTGATAAAGACTTGATGCCGCTTGATCAAACTTAAAATCACCTGTATAGACGATATTTCCTTGATCTGTTCCCACAACAACACCTAAACTTTCTGGGATAGAATGGGTAGTTTTAAAGAAGGAAATGACAGCATCACCAAATTCAATCTCCGTATCGCTATCAACAATATGAAAATCCTTAAATTTCTTAGTCGCATCATTATTTTTAACCACTAAACGTGCTAGCTCAATGGTCAACTCAGAACCAAAGACAGGCACACGAACATGTTGTAAGATAAAAGGCAGTGCCCCAATAGCATCAGCGTGGCCATGCGTCAAGAAAATCCCTTGAATCCGATTTTTATTTTCAATCAGATAATCCAGATTAGGAATCACCATATCCACTCCAAGCTGATCGTTTTCAGGATATTTTAAGCCCGCATCCAAGACAAAAATGGAATCATTTACTTCTGCAATATACAGGTTTTTCCCGTTTTCACGAACACCACCCAAGGCAATAATTTTAATATCGCTCATTTTTTCTCCTTAAAATTTATTTTAATATACTAACGGTCCTTGCTTTAAGCAAGTCGAATTACAGTTGGTAACAAAAGTTACAGTCTCTTACATTATAGCATAAAACAAAGGCAATTCGTACCATAAAACAACCTCTTCAGCTGAAAAGGTTGTTTTTGCACTTATTGATTAGCGATATTGGCAAAGCCTGCGCTTAATTCTTGGTTTTGTGTTTGTTTCACATACAAACGGTTATGAGGCATCCCCCCTTGATTTTGGGCGCTATACAAAACAACTGGTTGACCTGAGCGATTAAAGGTAAAGAAATAGCGATGGATACTATTAGCCCCATAAACATAACTATATACGGCAACAATATTATAGTCTGAGTTTCCTGTTCCATCAAGAGATTTCTCAACTGAAATATCATAACTATCATTCATAAAGAAATTAAAGCTTAACCATTCATCAATGCCTTCACTTTTATATCCAGGCTGGTTCATCTCATTACCCCAAGAAACCATAAAACTGGCAAGTTGTTGTGCTTTATCCGCATTCCATAAGGCTGTTGCTGTCGCAACTTCTTGAGTATAAGCTTCTTTGACACTACTTGATGATGAAGATGTAGAACTTTCTGATACAGCGGTCTCACTCTTTTGGCTTGATTGGCTAGTTGATTGACTTGATTGGCTTTCTTCTTTGACAACCGTTACAACCTCTGACCGATTCTGACAAGCTGTTAAAAGTAATAAAACAAGCAATAGACCTAAACTTTTTTTCATACCTTATCTCCTTTTTATCATTTTAGCATACTTTAGCTAATAGTCAAAGAGTGACGTAAAAGGGATTTGACAACACAAAAAGGGAGTGGGAAAGAACTCGATCAAAAAAAAGAGTTCGTCAATGAAAAGAACCGCTTATAATGGACAGTATAAAAAAGTTATATACTGTTCTTATAAGGAGGTTCTTTTCTCATGGCTAAAAAAGGAAGTAAGTTCACCCAATATCCACCCGAGTTCAAACTACAGGTAGTTGAAGACTACCTCAGCGGAAAGAGCGGAGGGATGCCTTCTATTGTCAAAAAATATGGGTTAAAATCAGACAACCAAGTTTTGAATTGGACAAGAAAATACCGAGAAGACCCTACTTTACTCTCCCAAGATTTACGAGGTAGAAAGTCCACTGGTCGTCCCAAAACAAGGAATCTAGAGAAGATGACCCTAGAGGAACAGAATACTTATCTACGAATGGAGAATGCAATTTTAAAGACCTTAAGGACTCTCCTCAATCCGTGAGAAGAGTCCACCTCTATCAAGTCGTGGAGCGGTTGAAAGATCGTTACTCAGTCTCCTCTTTATGTGCCTATTTCGGATTCCCCAGGTCTTCCTACTATCTTTGGTTGAGCAAGGGGAGACCAGTCTATAAACAGTTTGATGCGAACTTAGCTAAAAAGATTACAGCTATCTTCCATGACACTCAAAAAGGCTATCGCTTCATCTCTTATCAACTGAGAAGACACTATCAACTTGCCCCTAACCCTAAAACTGTCTTGCGCTATATGCGTATTCTTGGTCACCAGTCTCCGATTCGGAAGAAGTGGTATCAATCCTGTACGCAACGAGAGATAAATGAAAAGGCAAGACACGTCCACTACAACGTGCTTGCCCAAAACTTTAAAGCAGAACGTCCTCTCCAAAAACTGACGACAGATGTCAGCTACGTTTACCACAAACAAGGGAGGATGTTCTTAAGTGTCATAAAAGATTGTTATGACAATTCTATTTTAGCCTATACGCTATCAGATTTCAATGATAACAAGTTAGTTTTTGACAATATAGATCAGGTCTTTCACGATTCTTGGGATTCAACCAAAGTCTGTATCCTTCATTCTGACCAAGGTTTTCAATATACCAATCAACAGTATCTCCGAAAATTAGATCAATACGGTGTGACCATTTCTCATTCTAGCAAGGGAAATTGTTATGATAATGCGGCATGTGAGAATTTCTTTTCCCACTTGAAGAGTGAATCCTTGAGACTATTTCCGCCTGAGGATAGGGAAGCCCTCATCCAACAAATCAGGGAATACATCGACTGGTATAATTGCCACAGGCCACAAGAAAAATTAAAAGGTATGACTCCCTTAGAATTTAGGGAAGCATACCTTCTAAAGACCTAACTTTTTTAACTGTCCATTTTATCTGGGGCTTGACACAACCAAGTCTTTATTTCTAGTTGTTGAGCTGAAACAGTCTATCCCCAGACTGTTTCACTCCCACCCCCGCACAGCTCAAACTGTCTGGGAGACAGTTTGAGCTTGGAGATGAAGCGAACTTTGTTCGCAACAGTCGTAATGGACAGATTTGGAGTGTAACATGCGAATTGCTGAGATTTGCTTCGCAAATCTTATCTCCAACCTTTAACAGTCCACTGGACTGCTAAAGCCAATCAACCACTGCGCTGAGATGTTGACACGAACTCTGAGAAGTGGCGCTGGGCTTTTTGCCCAGCCTCGTGGTTTCTTATTCAAATAAACTATAGTAATCTGAAATGGAAAGTTTTTCTTTTTCTTCCTTGCTTAAGTCCTGAATGATTTTTCCATCTTTCAGGACGATCAAGCGATTGCCATATTTCAGAGCATCTTCCATATGATGTGTAATCATTAAGGCAGTTAATTGATCTTCTTTAATAAAATGATCTGTCAAAGTCATCAAAGCAACACTTGTTTTAGGATCTAAAGCTGCAGTATGCTCATCCAAAAGTAATAAATCAGGGCGCTTCAAGGTTGCCATCAATAAACTAAGCGCTTGACGTTGTCCTCCAGACAAAAGTCCTGTTGGGGTGTCTAGATGCTTTTCAATACCGTTTCCAATCTGACTAGCTAAATTTTCAAATTCAGCCTTGTGCGACTGCAATTGACGGTTCATCAAGCCTCTTTTTTCACCACGATATTTGGCAATCAACATATTTTCTGCAACTGTCATTCTAGGAGCAGTTCCCATCTTAGGATCCTGAAAAACACGCGATAAGTACTTGGCACGTTTTTCAGCTGGTAAATCAGTCACATCTTCTCCAAGAATATGAATGCTACCACTGGTTAAAGGTAAAGTTCCAGCAATCACATTAAATAAAGTGGATTTCCCTGCACCATTTCCCCCTAATATCGTCAAAAAATCATGTTCATAAATGGTGAGAGAAACTTGATCTAAAATTGTTTTTAACTCATCAAAACCATTGTTAACCTGTACCGTTGCATTTTTTAATTCAACTATTTTTTTCATCGTGATAGGTTAACTCCTTTAAACAATTTATTTTTGACCTCTGGAATAATCAGACAAGTAGCCAATACTAAAGCACTAAATAACTTCAAATAATTCGTATTAAAGCCAATCGCTATCACTGCTAAAATTAAAAATTGGTACAAAATAGACCCCACTGCAATAGCAATCAGACGCTCAAGCAAGGTTAAATTGGTTGAAAATAGGACCTCACCGATAATGATACTTGCAAGACCAATAACAATGACACCAATTCCCTTTGAAACATCTGCATAGCCATCTTGTTGACTAATAAGAGCGCCAGAGAGGGCAACAATACCATTTGATAAAACCAAGCCCATCAATTCCATCTTATCAGTATCAATTCCAAAACTCTTTGCCATATCTTTATTATCACCTGTTGCAATATAGGCTTGACCTAAGCGAGTATTTAAAAAATAAATCATTAGACCAATCACTAAAATGACAAAAAGTAGCCCAATCACCAAAAGATTAAGCGACTCAGAAAAAGGAAGAAGACTTTGTAGCTTCACCGCATCCAATAGCCCTAAATTAGCCCGTCCCATAATCATTAACATAATAGAGTGGCAAGAAGTCATCACCAAGATACCTGATAATAAAGTTGGAATCTTGCCTTTCGTATAAAGAAGTCCTGTCACCAGACCTGCAAGACAGCCTGCTAACAATGCTGCTAATGTAGCTAGTAAAGGATGGACTCCTGCGGTCATCAGCGTGACAGCAACTGCACCTCCTAGAGGAAAAGAACCTTCTGTGGTCATATCTGGGAAGTTTAGGATACGAAATGTCATAAAAATCCCTAAACCAAGGACTGCCCAAAGTAAGCCCTGTGAAATTGTTGATATAATCATCATATTTCCAATCTAATCAAAAAATACTAGTTCCATTTTAACATAAAACAAAAAATAGGAGAAGTCTTCTCCTATTTAAAACTTTTAATAGTAGGAAATCCCATTAATCATCTTTTCAAAGTAGGATTCCAAGTCTGTCTCTTGATCAATTAAGATACGATTTTGCATCTTACCATCTGCAAAATAGCCGATAGTCATCAGATTATCTTGTAAACCTAGCTCCTTATCCAAAGCTTGATTTTTTTTAGTCATCACATTGATATAGATGGTACACTTAACTTTTAAGTTCGGATGATGCTCTAAAAAATGCGTGAGATGGTGAGCAACTTGAACATCACTAGGCCTATAAAAAATAATCACAAAATCTCTAGGATCACGATTGATGGTCGTCATATCCATATTTTCTTTGTAAATAACATTTTTTGCTTTTGGAAGAGCTAACATTTGAAACTCCTCTTCCCGAACACGTCTAGCTAAAACAGGAGCATAAATGAGAGTCAACAATAAAACAACTAGGCTTATTCTCCCTAAACGTTTTCTTTTCATTCATTTCCCCCTTGAATCGTATTTTACAAGAAAGTGATTGATTTTTCAAGTCATCTTGATTGCATCAATACGTTAATCTCAGAAATATGATATAATGAAAAGACTAATTTTTGAGAGGAGTTCTTTATGTCTTTTGACGGCTTTTTCTTACATCACATGACCAAAGAATTACAGGATCAACTCTTATTTGGTCGCATTCAAAAGGTGAATCAACCCTTTGAACGTGAGCTCGTTCTAGGAATCCGTAGTAATCGTAAAAACTATAAACTGCTCTTGTCTGCTCATCCTGTTTTTGGGCGTCTTCAACTAACTGAGAGCGACTTTGAAAACCCAAAATTTCCAAATACTTACACCATGTTGATGCGTAAATACCTTCAAGGTGCAACAATTGAAAGTATCAAACAAGTAGAAAATGATCGGGTCTTAGAGATGACTGTTTCCAATAAAAATGAAATTGGCGATCATATTAAGGTCACCTTAGTCATTGAAATCATGGGCAAACACTCTAATATTATTTTGATTGATAAAAACGAATCAAAGATTATTGAGTCTATCAAACACGTCGGTTTTTCTCAAAATACTTATCGTACGATTCTACCAGGAAGTACTTATATCGCCCCTCCAAAATCAACCGCCTTCAATCCCTTCACTATTGCTGATGACAAATTATTTGAAGTACTACAAACTAATGAATTGACCCCTAAAAATCTCCAAACACTTTTTCAAGGTTTAGGACGTGATACCGCTACAGCTTTAAGCCAACAATTGACAAGTGATAGACTAAAACAGTTCCGCTCTTTCTTCTCCTCTCCCCTTAAGCCTAGTCTCACCCCAAACTCTTTTTCTGCCATTGATTTTGGAGATAGTATCCAAGCTTTTTCTGATCTCTCTACTCTTTTAGATTATTTTTATCAAGAAAAAGCTGAACGTGATCGTGTTTTACAACAGGCTTCTGACTTAATCCATCGCGTAACAAGTGAGTTGGATAAAAATAAGAAAAAACTGCATAAACAAGAGCAAGAGTTAAATGACACGGAAACAGCTGAACTCTTTCGACAAAAAGGTGAATTATTAACCACCTATCTCAGTCTTGTTCCAAACAATAAAGATAGTGTTGAATTGGACAATTATTACACGGGCGAAAAATTAATGATTACATTAGATAAAGCATTAACACCCAATCAAAATGCTCAACGTTATTTTAAAAAATACCAAAAATTAAAAGAGGCTGTTAAGCATCTGACCTACTTGATCGATGACACCAAACAGACGATTACTTATCTTGAAAGTGTGGAGACTGCACTAAATCAAGCTAACTTATCTGAGATTGATGACATCCGACAAGAACTGATTGAAACTGGCTTTATTCGAAGACGAGCTCATGACAAGCGTCAAAAACGTCAGAAACCTGAACAGTATTTAGCTTCTGATGGAAAAACACTCATCTTAGTTGGAAAAAATAATCTTCAAAACGAGGAAATCAGCTTTAAATTAGCAAAAAAAGGGGAGCTATGGTTCCATGCTAAAGATCTTCCAGGAAGTCATGTTTTAATTAAAGATAACCTCAACCCTAGTGATGAGGTCAAAACTGACGCAGCTGAATTAGCAGCTTACTACTCTAAAGCGAGATTATCTAATCTTGTGCAAGTAGATATGATTGAGGCAAAAAAACTCAATAAACCAAGTGGAGCAAAACCAGGTTTTGTAACCTATACAGGACAAAAGACTCTCCGTGTGACACCTACTGAGGATAAAATTAAATCGATGAAGTTTTAAACTTCATCGATTTTTTTACTCTGATTTACTAATATCCTCTTTTAACTCATCCATATTGAATTTTGCAAAAAGGTATTTTCGATCTTGTACGGGAAATCGTTGATCCAGTTGATCAACAGGACCAACTTCCACAATCCCCTCCTCAATAATAAAATCCATCACATGCCCACCAAAAGCGTGATCATCAGATAAAAAGTGAAGGTGGTAACCCGCTACGCTCACTCCATGAAACATCTCTGGTGTCCAAAATCCAACAATAGTTCCAGTGACCTCCTCAGCATGATGTTCAGGTTGTCCAACTGCAACTTCTGCAAACTTACGATCAGGAGCAGACTTTGGAATCATACGGACATGCATCTGTTTAAACTTACCATGAATTTTAATGGAACGAAAAAGATTATGACCATCATAATAGGACTTAATGCGCTCTTCTAATTCACGGTGGGTCATTTCAAAGCGTTGACGAAAAATCACTTCTGCTTGATGAGGGACCACAGCAGCATAAGGGACCTTTTCATCAGATGAAACCTCTACAACCTCTAATTTGCCATCTGTACTTTTAGCTTGATAAGCCTTTCCGTCCAGAACAATTAATTCTCCATCAATTGAATCAAGCGTCCCAATCCCTAAATCACCATGCTCAAGCAACTCTCCAATGGTCAAAGAACCACCATATAGTCCTGCCATCAAAGCACCCAATGTATTATATTGAAATAACTTAATTGCCTCTGCCATACCCTAACCTTTCTTATATTTCAAAATAAGCTGCAACCTCACTATCATCTGGGACCAACTGTAAATAACGTTTAGCCATCTCTTTAGCTTTAGCACGATAAGCAAATTCATACAATAAATAAGCATAATCTTTTAAAAACTCAGGATTAGTTCCAAGATCATCCTCTAATGCCTGATAGAGCTCAAAAGCTTCCTCTTCATTTTCCAAAGCTTGATGGGCTTTAGCGATATTCCAACGTGTCAAGACTTGATCTATCCCTTCTCGTTCTAGGGCAATCACATCTTCATAAGCTTCCCTTTCAAGATAAAGTGTCGATAGTCGTAAATCGATCTCTTCTTGGTCTTCTGCAATCTCTTTAGCTTGGAGAAGGTAGTACTCTGCTGCTTTAGCATCATGGTTTTCATAAGATAATTGGGAAGCAAAAAGAAGAAGTTGATGATCAAAGCTATTTTTAGCTAAACCTTGTTGAAGTACTCGTAAAGCATCTTGAAGCTTGTGTTCGGCATGAAGTGCTTTAGCATAAGCCAACTCATAACCTTCAAAATCAGGATTTATAGTATCCAACTGCTTAAAGTAAATTTCTGATTTTTGACTCTCACCTTGATCTAATAAAATCAAAGCGAGTTCATAAACTGTCTGGTCATCGTATTCAATCTCGACAGCTTTTTCTAAAAACTCAATTGCTGCCTCAAATTTTCCTAGACTCGCATAAGCTAAACCAATACGTTGATAGGTTGAAATACCTGTTTCTTCTAAGATAGAGCGATTGTCTAAACTAGCATAAAGCTGAATAGCAGTTTGATAGTTCCCTAATTCCAACTCCATTTCAGCCAAACCTAAATAGATAAGCGGCTCCTGACTAAATTCACTGGCTAAGAGTAACTTGTCACGCGCCACATCTGTTAACCCTTCCATCTGATACAGATCAGCCATCACTAAGAGGGATTCTAAGTAAGCCTCATCACCTTCTTTTATGGTATCTAGATAAAGAAAGGCTTCTTCAATCTGTCCATCTTCTGCTGCAATTTGAGCTAAACTGAGGGCAAGCTCTGGATAGTCTCCGATTAATTGCTCATAGATTAGCTTGGCTTGTGGATAAAAACCAATTGATTCTAGGTATTCTCCTAATGATAAAAGTGTTTCTTGATCATCTTCTTTTAAGGCACGGTTGAAATACTTTTCAGCATGCTCTAAATCTTGAGCCTGAATAGAGGCTACCATTTTTTCACTATTTGTCATTTCCTTCTCCTACCTCCTCGATATCTTCAACATATAATCCTGAGACAGCTTTATACCAAGTAAAAATTTCACTTAAAATCACTTTTACAGAAGCATAGATAGGAATAGCTAAAAACACTCCCCAGACACCAAACATAGAGCCTGCTGTTAGTAAAACAAATAATATCGTAATGGGATGAATATTTAACTTGCTACCAATGACAAGTGGGGTGACAAAACGCCCTTCAATTGTCTGTTCAATTATAAAAACAACCGCAACCTTAATCACCATAATAGGACCAGCTACCATAGCCAAAATAAAAGCTGGAATCATCGCCAAAAAACTTCCTAAATAAGGCACCATGTTTAAAATACCTGCAATGATAGCCAGCGTTGTAGCATAGCGAAGTTGAATGATTGAAAACATAATAGAAAACAAAATAGCTACTACAATAGCAACTGTCACCTGCCCTTGAACATAACTTGATAATTGTGCATTTATGTTTGATAAAACACGCAGACTAGGTTGACGTATCTTTGTTGGCAAGAATTCAATAAATCGTTCTTTAAACTTGCCACTATCTCTCAATAAATAAAAGAGAATAAAAGGTGAAATCATAATAGCCACTGCTACTCGTGTCACCAAGGAGGCAACATTACCAACCCAGTTAACTGCAGACTTTGAAAAAGTCTCTGCATAGTCTGCTGCCTTGCTACTAAAGTTATTTACCATATTTTCAAGCTGAGGGCGAATGGCATTAAACTGATTATTTTTTAAAAGCAGGTTGACCTGTTTTTCTCCCTCCTTCAAGTAAGATGGAAGATTATCAGCAAAAGTTAAAATCTGATCAACTAAGCTGGGAACCGCTACAGCAACTCCCCATATCAATAACCCTGATAAAACAATAAAAACGAGTGTAATAGCCGTTATCCGACTAGCGCCAGCTTTTTCCAACAAATCAACAATGGGTTTTAATAGATAGTAAAGTAGAGCTGAAATCACAACAGGAAGCATAATCACAGCTAAAAATGATAAGACAGGGGCAAATAAAAAACTAATTTTCGTTAAAACGAAAATATTCAAAAATACAAGTAAGGATACCATCAACACTGTTACAGCTTGATTATTTAAAAACCACTTAAAAAACCAGCTAAGGGTAAATTTTTTATCTTCTTGAGAAAACATATCTTACTCCTCATTACCTTTCATAGAATTGAACCTGACGGTCAACTAATTTTTGATGCGCATCATAAACAAACTTGGCAGAAAAAAAGGGAGCATCTTCTAAAATCCATTTAAAAATCTCATAATCCCCTTCCCAAGTAGGCTTACTCAAAACCTGATCATACGGTACCCACTCTAATGTTCCTTCAACGCAATCAATGAGTTGTCCTTCAAATTCAGTTATTTTAAAAACATAAGTGTACCAATCCTCATTTGGAGTGAAATCAGGAAAAGTAATCATCCCTTTAAAGTCCATTTTTTTGACAACCAGTCCTGTCTCTTCCGAAATTTCTCTTCTGGCACACTCATCAGGAGTTTCTCCTGCTTCCAGTTTACCACCCACACTAATCCACTTTCCTTCATGAACATCGTTTGGCTTTTTATTACGGTACATGAGTAATAGCTCACGCCCATTATCAATATAACAAATCGTTGCTTGCTTAGTCATCTTTCTCCTCATTTCTATGCTACTAATTATATCAAATTTAGGACTATTCTTGGGCATAAAGTGATTATTTTAAAGCCACTTACATTCTAACAAAAATATGATATAATTTTACAAAAAGAAAGGAAAAAGATTTTGAGAAACCTTACCTATCTCACACAAACACCTGATCATTTCTCGCTTTATATGAATCATACAGATGGCAAACTTGAGACACGACAAAAAGAGCAACTCGTGGATTCTCTCTCATTTTATAAGCCTGATGCAAACTTGCTCATAGCTTTTCACCCTAGTCAAAAAATTGCCTATAGCTATAATCATTCTGATGGGACACTAGACCTTTTTTATTATGACGGCGAAGGATCATTTGAGCATTGGTATCAAGAAAAAATCCCAAAACTGATGAATCCCAAACTCGAACTCCTCAACAATGGAAAAATCTTAAAACTTAGTGAAGATTGTAGCCTAAATCTTTT
>NZ_JBNPOS010000029.1:0-21010 GCF_050315295.1 Streptococcus sp. SGI.013 | reverse complement strand
CATTACCACCGGTTCCATCAGATCCAGGCAAGGATACTCCGATTACTTATACACCATTAAATCCAAGTATCCCTAGACCTGTAGTTCCAAAAAACGTCATTCCAAGTGTTCCAACTAGCCCAGTAGATTCGGCAGTACCATCTATCTCGGATGTACCGCAAGAATCAACTTCAGAAGTGATTGAACAAAGAACATTACCAAGTACAGGTGAGAGTGACTCCGGTATTGCTTTTGTAGCAGGGATTGGTTTACTACTTGGTGTATTGAATACAGTAGTGAAGCGAAGAAAAGAAGATTAGTTGATCATTTAAAGATAATAAATTGAATAAAAGAGAGAAGGTGAGACACTACTCAAGACACGTTTGTGAGGAAACACTCTTGTAATATCTAGTAAGATAGACACGGGAGTGTTTTTTCTATTATAAAAAAAGCGATATTATCACTTCCAATTTGTTCGTAAGACTCAACCAATCAAAAAGATCAGAAACTTAGTTAGGTGGGGTATGTTATCTACTTGTCCTGTATCTAGGGATTAAATCAGTAAGACTAGTTTTTAGTTGACATTTATCACTTTAACCTGTGAAGTGTTTAGATATCAGTTTTTTTATAGTAGTATTCTTTATTGAAATTGAATTTTATTTTTATTCTTGTCATTTCTAGCAAATGTCTTGATTGGCTAAGCGGGAAAAAGCTTAGATTTCCACTATCAAAAATAATAGTATTCATGGTATAATAAAGGTATTAAATGGTCTAAGGAGACAATGATGGAAGCGTTAAAAAAACAAGCTGCTCTAAAAGCAGCAGAGTTTGTTAAAGACAATATGATTCTAGGGTTGGGAACGGGTTCTACAACCTCTTATTTTGTTGAAGAGGTCGGAAGACTTGTGAAAGAAGAAGGTCTTAATATTATTGGAGTCACAACATCAAGTGTCACTTCAAAGCAAGCTCAAGAACTAGGTA
This sequence comes from Streptococcus sp. SGI.013, assembly GCF_050315295.1. Lineage (NCBI taxonomy): Bacteria > Bacillati > Bacillota > Bacilli > Lactobacillales > Streptococcaceae > Streptococcus > Streptococcus sp. SGI.013. Next base: position 20,050 of record NZ_JBNPOS010000029.1, on the reverse strand, counting down.
TTCCACTCAAAGATATCGATGATGTTGATGAGGTTGATTTAACCGTCGATGGTGCAGATGAGGTAGATCCTGCCTTTAATGGCATCAAAGGTGGTGGTGGAGCACTTTTGATGGAAAAAGTTGTAGCCACACCGAGTAAGGATTACATTTGGGTGGTAGATGAGTCTAAGCTAGTAGATACTTTAGGTGCTTTTAAACTCCCTGTTGAAGTCGTTCAATATGGTGCCATGCAAGTCTTTAAAATCTTTGAAAAAAAGGGTTACAAACCTGCCTTTCGTGAAAAAGATGGGCAACGTTTTGTCACAGATATGAAAAATTATATTATTGATTTAGACCTTGGTCGTATTGAAGATCCTATTGCTCTAGGAAAAGAACTCAAGCAAATGGTTGGAGTAGTTGAGCATGGATTATTTAATCAAATGGTAAAAAAAGTTGTAGTCGCTGGTCAAAATGGTGTGACCGTTTTAGAGGCGTAAGGAAAAGGAGAGGTTATGTCAAAATTTAATCGTATTCATCTTGTCGTTTTGGATTCTGTAGGTATCGGCGCAGCACCAGATTCAGATCAATTTTTTAATGCAGGTATACCTGATACAACGTCAGATACCTTGGGGCACATTTCTGAAACAGCAGGACTAACTGTTCCAAATATGGCTAAAATCGGTCTTGGAAATATCCCTCGTGATACTGCTCTTGCGACAGTTCCAAAAGAGAAGGCTCCAACAGGTTATGCGACCAAACTAGAAGAAGTCTCACTTGGAAAAGATACCATGACAGGACATTGGGAGATTATGGGGCTTAATATTACTGAGCCATTTGATACTTTTTGGGATGGTTTCCCTGAAGAAATCTTAACCAAGATTGAAGAGTTCTCTGGTCGTAAAATCATTCGTGAAGCCAATAAACCTTACTCTGGTACAGCCGTTATTGATGACTTTGGGTCTCGCCAAATGGAGACTGGAGAGTTGATCGTTTATACCTCGGCCGATCCTGTTCTCCAAATTGCAGCGCATGAAGATATTATCCCTCTTGATGAACTTTATCGTATTTGTGAATACGCACGCTCGATTACGCTTGAGCGTCCAGCGCTTCTTGGACGTATTATTGCCCGTCCTTATGTGGGTGAGCCAGGGAACTTCACACGAACAGCTAACCGTCATGATTATGCAGTTTCACCATTCCAAGATACTGTTTTAAATAAACTAGCTGACGCAGGTATTCCTACTTATTCTGTTGGAAAAATTAGCGATATTTTTAACGGATCTGGGATTACCAACGATATGGGGCACACCAAATCAAATGCTCATGGTGTAGATGTTTTATTGGAAACTTTAAAATTACCAACATTTGATAAAGGGTTTTCTTTCACAAACTTGGTAGATTTTGATGCTGTATATGGACATCGTCGTAATACAGAAGGTTATCGTGATTGCTTAGAGGAATTTGATGCCCGTTTACCAGAAATTCTAGCAAGTCTAAAAGAAGATGATCTACTTTTGATTACAGCAGATCACGGAAATGATCCAACCTATGCAGGAACAGATCATACACGTGAATATGTCCCACTTCTAGCTTATAGCAAGTCTTTCAAAGGTAGTGGTGTTTTACCTGTTGGGCATTTCTCTGATATTTCAGCCACCATTGCAGAAAATTTTGGAGTAGATAAGGCTATGATTGGTGAGAGTTTCTTGGAACAATTGGTATAAGTCATGGAAAAAGTTACGATTTATCACAATCCAGCATGTGGCACATCACGAAATACCTTAGCCCTACTTAAATACGTTGGCTTAGAGCCTGAGGTGATTTTATATCTTGAAACACCTCCGACAAAAAAGGAGTTACAGAGATTGATAGCAGATATGCATCTTTCTGTTAGAGACCTTTTGAGGACTAATGTTCCCCCGTATCTTGAATTAGGATTAGATAGAGAAGGGGTAAGTGATGATGAGATCTTATCAGCTATGTTGAGAGAACCTATCCTGATTAACAGACCTATTGTGATCACCTCAAAAGGCACCAGACTTTGTCGTCCTTCGGAGAAGGTTTTAGAAATCTTACCTGTCCCCTTGACAAGTCCTTTTGTAAAAGAGGATGGCGAAGTCATTTCGGCAGAAATAAAGAAATAATGTAAAACGGAGAAAGCTATGTCTTTAATGAAAAAAATTTATGAAACAAAATCTTTTTTAGAAGAAAAAGGAATCTTAGCACCTGAATTTGGCCTGATTTTGGGATCAGGCTTAGGAGAGTTGGCAGAAGAAGTCGAAAATGCGATTGTCATCGACTATTCAGATATTCCTAACTGGGGAAAATCAACAGTTGTTGGACACGCTGGTAAATTGGTCTATGGTGACTTAGCTGGCCGCAAAGTTTTGGCACTTCAAGGACGTTTCCATTTTTATGAAGGAAATCCACTTGAGGTGGTTACTTTCCCGGTTCGTGTCATGAAAGCCCTTGGCTGTGAAGGGGTTCTTGTAACCAATGCTGCAGGGGGGATTGGCTATGGACCAGGTACCCTTATGGCGATTACAGACCACATCAACATGACTGGTCAAAACCCATTAATTGGTGAAAACTTAGAAGAGTTTGGGCCACGTTTCCCAGATATGTCTAATGCTTATACCAAAGAATACCGTCAAAAAGCTCATGATGTCGCTACAAAACTTGGTATCAAACTGGAAGAAGGAGTTTATATCGGTGTGACCGGTCCAACCTATGAAACACCTGCAGAAATCCGTGCCTTTAAGACTCTCGGAGCTGATGCCGTTGGGATGTCAACAGTACCAGAAGTTATCGTAGCAGCTCACTCAGGCATGAAAGTCTTGGGAATCTCAGCCATTACAAACTTTGCAGCTGGTTTCCAATCAGAACTTAACCACGAAGAAGTGGTAGAAGTCACTGAGCAAATCAAAGAAAACTTCAAAGGCTTGGTCAAGGCTATTTTAGCAGAATTGTAAGATGACTATTAACACCAAAGTTTTCTCTTTGATAGCAGCTATTTTAAACTACCTTGCAAGAATCGTTTATTTGCTTACCTCAGAAAAAACTTGGGGAATTATTTTTCTAGGAATCGGCTCGTCAATGTTTGGGCTACATCTCTTGGAGAAAGAGAAAAACAAAAAAGATAAGTAAATAAAATTGGAAATACTAGGAGTTCTAATGAAGATCCATTTTATCGTACATGAAGTTTTTGAAGCACCAGGAACATACTGGGAATGGGCTAAAAATCGTGGTCATGAGCTTAGTGTAACCAAACTTTATGAGGGAGATTGTTTACCAAAAGATTCTTCTATCTACGATATGTTAATTATCATGGGTGGTCCGCAAAGCCCTACAACGAAACTTTCGGAATGTCCTTATTTTGATGCGCTAGCTGAAATTAGTTTGATACAGGAATTCATCAAGGCTGATAAGCTGATTATCGGAGTTTGCTTGGGAGCGCAGTTATTGGGGGAAGCTTATGGCGCAACGGTTGAACATAGTCCTGAAAAGGAAATTGGTAACTTTCCGATTTCTCTTACGGAATCTGGACAGGCTGATGAGTGTCTAAAAGCATTTGGTAAAAGTTTGACGGTCGGTCATTGGCATGGAGATATGCCTGGGTTGATTGAGACTAGTGAAGTATTAGCGGTCAGCCAAGGTTGTCCAAGACAGATTGTCAAATATAGTAGTAAGCACTACGCTTTCCAGTGCCATTTAGAATTTTCAAAACCCTTGATTGAAGCGTTGTTGGCAGAAGAAGTTGACTATAATGAAAAGGCTAAATCACATCTATATCTCCAAGAAGCAAATGCTATGTTAGGATACGATTATTCAGAAATGAATCATGTTTTAGAACAATTTTTAGATGCTTTGACGGGATAAAATATTAAAAAACTTACATCAAACATATTGAAAGGAACTATTATGTCAATCCATATTGAAGCCAAACAAGGCGAAATCGCAGATAAAATCCTTCTTCCTGGAGATCCACTTCGAGCGAAATTTATTGCTGAAAATTTTTTAGAAGATGCTGTTTGTTTTAATAATGTCCGTGGTATGCTAGGTTATACTGGTACCTACAAAGGACACCGTGTGTCCGTCATGGGGACAGGAATGGGGATGCCATCTATCTCTATCTATGCATGTGAGTTAATTGTTGATTATGGTGTCAAAACACTGATCCGTGTTGGAACAGCAGGTTCTCTAAATAAAGATATCCACGTTCGTGAACTGGTGCTAGCTCAAGCGGCAGCAACAAACTCAAATATCATTCGAAATGATTTTCCAGAGTATGATTTCCCACAAATCGCAGATTTCAGCTTACTAGATAAGGCTTATCATATCGCTGAAAACATGGGAGTAACAACACACGTTGGAAGTGTTCTGTCTTCAGATGTCTTCTACTCTAATATGTTTGAGCGCAATCTCAAGTTAGGTGAGCTTGGTGTTAAAGCTGTTGAGATGGAAGCAGCAGCGCTCTACTATATAGCAGCTCAGCATGGTGTACAGGCTCTTGCAATGATGACGATTTCAGATAGTCTTGTTAATCCTGAAGAAGATACAACAGCTGAGGAGCGCCAAAATACTTTCACAGATATGATGAAAGTTGGACTAGAAACACTTATTACAGAATAATGTCATATTTACTTTATGAACAAATTGATAGCTTTGCTAAAAATTATTATTACAAGCAAGCCCTTGATACTGTAAAACTCATAAAAGATGCTCCAGCAGACTTATCTTTCATTCTTCAATTGCTTTCAGAGCGTAGAGAGTTGAAGCTGGATTTAGTGTTTGAAGAGGAGCAAGCAAGAAAGTTTTTTGCACGCTATCGATTTACACTGAGTCAGAACAAGGAACTTGAAAAAGAACGCTTAGCAAATTATTTACTTGATTTAGAAGCAAAAGTTCGTGTAGGGGATTTAATTGACTTTTGCCGTGCTTCAAGTCCGTTGATCTATCGGATTTATTTGGCTTTAATCACAAAAAAACTCCCTGACTTAGAGGAGTACATCCACAATTCCAAAGACACCAGCTACGATAAGTGGCGCTTGGATAGGATTGAAAAGAGCGATAATCCCTATCTCAAAGCTTTTTATAAACAAAATAAGCATCAACCCTTAGTCAACTCATCTAGTCTTTTAAGTTTGATTGAGTGTATGGACTACCCGAATGAAGTCATCACGTCGGTTAGAAAGCTAAGGCATTTTGAAAAATCAATAAGAAATCCATTAGCCCATCTAATAAAGCCTTTTGATGAAGAGATTTTAGCTTCTAGTACAGGATTTTCCTCTCAAGTTTTTTTAGATTTGATGATTTTTCTTGTCAAAGAAATAGGTGTCAACTATAGTAGTCGGCCGTATTACTTTGATAAAGCTAATCAAGAGGTCATTATCCCTCTATTAAAAGAAAGTTTAAAAAACACAAAGGACTGAGAAGTGAACGCTCAGTCCTTTGTGTTTTTGTTATCAGTTTGATTAAATTTTACTTCTTCTAATAAGTAGTCGATAAATTTTTCTCCCATTTTAGAAAGATTAGCTTTTTCGTGTTTTAAATAGACGATGTCTATTTCATCATCCACTTCCAATGGAATTGAGACAATATTATCACCGTTTAGGTTACTATTTAAGATACCAGTGGCAATCGTATAACCATCTAAACCAATAAGAAGATTGAATAATGTGGCACGATCACTGACGACAATTGATTTTTTATGAGGAATTTGTGAAAGAATTTCCTCTGAATAATAAAATGAATTGTGGATCCCTTGGTCATAGCTTAGATAAGGGAAATCTTCTAAATCAGCCAGATTAACCTTGCTTTTACTTGCTAATGGGTTGCTTTTACTTACAAAAATATGAGGATGAGCTTTAAATAGCGAGGTGTAGGTCAGACGGTTATCGTCAAACATTTTGGTTAAGACATCTCGATTGTAACTATTTAGGAAAAGGACACCAATTTCAGAACGGAAATTTTTAACATCCTCAATAATTTCATAGGTCCTTGTTTCACGTAAAAAAAGCTCGTAACGGCTCATATCAGCTCCTTTTAGAAGAGATACAAAGGCATTGACCACAAAAGCATAGTGTTGAGCAGAGACACTAAATAACTCACGGTTTGAAGATTTCGACTTATAACGTTCTTCGAGAAGTGCAGTTTGTTCAACGACTTGACGTGCGTAGGATAAAAATTCTACGCCGTCTTTGGTGAGGGTAATTCCTTTTGGATTTCGGATGAAAATTTCAATTCCCATCTCGCGTTCCAAATCACGTACGGCGTTGGACAGACTGGGTTGTGTAATAAAAAGTTGCTTGGAAGCTTCATTCATGCTCCCAGTTTCGACGATTTTGATGACATAATGTAATTGTTGAATTCGCATAGAACTATTTTAGCATAAATCAACCTATCTGAAAATAAAATTGAAGAATAGAGAAAAGGACAGTGATTATAAAACTTGCCAAGAATAAAATTATTTCTATATGATCAAGGTGGATTACAAAAAAATGAAAAATATATCTCTAATATTTTTAGCTAGTGTGCAATTTTTTACATCTGTTTATAAAGTTTTGCCATAAGAGAAAAGCTGATCAACTTAATTGTCTCCGACCATACCTTGCTATTAAAGAATAATTTAGGTATAATAAGATGATTGAAATTTTGATTTTTAGGAGAAATAGCATGTCTAATCAGGCGAGACGGAGCCGAAAAAAGAAAAATAGTTCTAATATTCTTGGTCTTCTTAATCTTAGTTTATTATTGCTCTATGGTATAGTGGCAGCTATTACAGTTGTGATGATGTTTACTTATAATATTTTAAACATATCCAGTTTAAATATTATTATTACAGCTGTCCTTGTAGGGATATTTATCCTTGCTCTTGTTTTAGTGATAATGAAGAAGGCTAAGCTTTTCACCTTTCTTTTATTGCTTGTTTCATTGTTTGGTTCAGGTGTGGCCTTATATGTCTCTAAAAGTGCCGTTGATGCCTTAGATAAAATGAATCAAACAGCATCTGTTTCCGAATATGAAATGACGATTGTTGTACCTAAAGATAGCACTATCAATAGTGTGGCAGATTTGACCTCTGTTTTAGCACCAACAGATAATGACCAGTCAAATATTGATGCTTTGATTAAAGATGTTGAAACAAATGAAGGTAAGACATTGTCTATAGAAAAGGTAGAGTCATATCAAAAAGCTTATGAAAGTCTTTTGTCGGATTCAAGTAAAGCTATGGTACTTAACAGTGGCTATGCTAATCTTCTGGAGTTGACTTATCCAGACTATGCAGATAAACTCCGCACGATCTATACTTATAAGGTTGAAAAAGAAGTTTCTGCTGCGAAGGAGACAACTTCCTCAACAGACGTGTTTAATGTTTATATTTCAGGGATTGATACATTTGGATCAATATCATCTGTCTCTCGTTCTGATGTTAATATCATTATGACGGTTAACCGCAAGACAAAGAAAGTTTTGTTGACGACAACACCGCGTGATTCATATGTTAAGATTGCTGATGGCGGAAATGATCAGTACGATAAATTGACTCACGCTGGTATCTACGGTGTTGATGCCTCCATCCACACCTTAGAAAATCTATATGGTATTGATATTAATTACTATGCCCGTCTAAACTTTACGAGTTTCTTAAAATTGATTGACTTGGTTGGTGGAGTAGATGTGACCAATAATCAAGAATTTACTAGTTTACATGGAAATTATCATTTCCCAGTTGGTCAGGTTCATTTAGATTCAGATAAGGCATTAGGTTTTGTACGCGAGCGTTATTCTCTCACAAATGGGGATCATGATCGTGGAAAAAACCAAGAAAAAGTGATTGCTGCTTTAATTAATAAACTAGCATCTGTTAATTCTATTACAAACTACAACGCCATTATCGAAGGTTTATCGGATTCTATCCAAACTAATATGCCTGTTGATACTATGATGACCTTGGCAAATGCGCAATTAGCTTCAGGTGGAGCTTATACAGTTGAATCTCAAGCTCTAGAGGGAACTGGAAGTACAGGTGAGTTGTCATCGTACGCTATGCCTGGTGCTAGTCTTTATATGATGCAAGTTGATGATGCTAGCTTAAATCAGATGAAAGAAAAAATCCAATCTACAATGGAAGGAAAATAAGATGATTGATATCCACTCTCATATTATATTCGGAGTTGATGATGGTCCTAAAAACCTAGAGGAGAGTCTTGCTCTGATAGGTGAGGCTTATGCCCAAGGTGTTAGAGTCATTATCGCGACGTCGCATCGTCGTAAAGGGATGTTTGAAACACCAGAGCAAACCATAAAATCGAATTTTTCAAAAGTTAGAGAGGAAGCTAAAAAGCAATTTCCAGATTTGATTTTAGGTTTTGGTGGTGAATTATACTATACTAAAGAGTTGCCTAGTAAACTTGAGAAAAAGCAAGTTCCAAGATTGAATTACACGCGTTATATTTTGTTGGAGTTTAGTAAAGGGACCCCGTGGCGTGAGATGCAAGAAGCAATCAATAATATTTTGCTTTTAGGATTGACTCCAGTTATCGCTCACATCGAGCGATATGATGCACTGGAGTTTAATAAAGATCGTGTTTTAGAACTGATCAGTAAAGGATGCTACACGCAGATTAATAGCAACCATGTTTTAAAACCAAAGTTAATGGGAGACAAACATAGAGAGTTTAAAAAGCGCGCACGATACTTTCTAGAAAATGATTTAGTTCATTGTGTTGCGAGTGATATGCATAATCTTGACCAACGTCCTCCCTACATGAAAGCGGCTTTTGATACAATTGCTACTGAATATGGGCAAGATAAGGCAGAAGAGCTGTTTAAAGAGAACCCTCAACTGTTATTAGAAGATAAATTTATATAAATTATAGGAGATATTATGAAGGAACAAAATCCAAGTATGGAAATTGATATGTTGTTATTGCTCAAAAAGTTATGGTCAAAAAAATTCTTGATTACCTTAGTCGCAGTATTTTTTGCAACTATTGCTTTGTTGATTTCATTGTTTTTGATTAAACCAACTTATACTTCTACGACAAGTTTTTATGTTGGTAATCAAAAAGCAGCAGCTGAGAATGCATTAACTGCTCAAGATTTGCAAGCAGGTGACTATCTCGTTAAGGATTACAAAGAGATTATTTCTTCGAAAGATGTTCGTCAACAAGTCATTGAAGAAGAAGGGTTGTCGATTACAGCAGATGAGTTATTATCAAAATTAACTGTAGAAATTCCTACGAATACTCGAATCATATCAATTAGTGTATCAGATGAAGATCCTAAGGAAGCAGCTCGTATTGCCAACGCAATCAGGGTAATAGCATCGGAAAAAATTAAGGCCGTTACAAAGGTTGATAATGTTGAGGAAGTTGATCCAGCAGAGGCACCTACTGAGCCATCATCACCTAATATTAAGAGAAATGTTGCGCTAGGATTTTTAATTGGAGGCTTTATTGCTGTTGCAACAGTTCTTGTTAGAGAAATCCTTGATGACCGCATTAAACGTCCAGAGGATATCGAGGAAATACTAGGAATGCCTCTTATTGGCATGGTACCCAATACAGATAAGTTGAAATAGGAGAAGATAGATGCCACAGTTAGAATTAGTCAGAAACAAAGCGTTATTAGCTAAAAAAGTAGAGGAGTATTTTAATTCTATTCGAACAAATATTCAATTTAGCGGATCAGGATTAAAAACGATTGTTTTAACATCTGTACAGCCTGGAGAAGGTAAGTCAACAACCGCTGCCAATCTAGCTCTATCCTTTGCACGTGCTGGATATAAAACTTTATTAATTGATGCAGATATCCGTAACTCTGTGATTTCAGGAACATTTAAGCCAACTACTCGAATTCAGGGATTAACAGCCTTTTTATCAGGAAATTGTGAGTTATCTGAAGCAATCTGTGATACGAATGTAGAAGATTTGTATGTTATTCCGTCAGGACATGTCCCCCCAAATCCTACTAGTTTACTACAAAATGCAAATTTTGATGCCTTGATGTCAACTACCAAACAACTTTATGATTATGTGGTTGTTGACTCTCCTCCGATTGGATTGGTTATTGATTCAGCTATTATCGCTCAGCGTTGCGATGCTTCTATTATTGTCACAGAAGCAAATGGCGTCAAACGTCGCTTTGTCCAAAAAGCAAAAGAACAGATGGAACAGTCACATGCCCAGTTTCTTGGAGTTATTTTAAATAAAGTTGACAATACTTTGGATAGTTACGGTGCCTATGGTCAATATGGCGAATATGGTCAATACGGAAAAACTGTTAAAGAGTCGAAAACAAAAAACCGCAGAAATAAGAAAAAGTAAAATGATAAAGTAGAAGGGACCTCCATATGTACACGGAATCATCGCTAAGAAAAATTTTCTATTTACTAGCTGATAGCTTAGCAGTTGCCATTTCATTCTACCTCTTATCTCTTAGATTTTCTTATGGTTTTTTTAATAGTTGGAAATTTTTACTTTTACAATTAATTTTGACCCTTGCATTTACCATTTTATCTAATGATTATTCTTTAGCGCATAGACGACGCTTGAAGCAAGAGTTAGTTTATACACTAACTTTTTCCATAAAATTGAGTACAGTTTTTGTTGTCATTATATTTTTGAGTCAGTATATTGGAAAGACATATGTGACACAACTTAGTTTATCTTATCTCTTGGTTCAGTTTGTAATTCAATTTATTTTGATTTTTTCTCTTAGATACCTGTCGAGAAAAGCCTCAGATAATTTAACAACTAAGAAAAAGAAAATTCTTTTTGTAACTAATTTTACCACTGATTTTCAGATGTTAAACTTGTTGGAAAAAAATCATTATCAAGTGGTAGCTTATCTCAGCCAACATGTCAGTGATGTTGTCAAAGAGCCAATTTTACGTAATTTTGAAGAGGTTCAACATTTGTTACAACACAATGAGATTCAAGAGGTCTTTATTGATAGTGATGCTAGGCAAGAGTTTATTGAAGAACAACATTTTTTTAACGCTATGGGGATTCCGGTATCCTTGAGTTTATCTGAAGATAACTTGTCAAGTATCTTTGTTCAACAATTGGAGAATACCACATTTGTTACAAGTGCATTAAACAACACTCATTATCGTTTAGTCTTCTTGAAACGCATCATTGATATTGTAGGAGCTCTTATAGGTTTGATTTTGACAGGAATAGTGGCTCTGATTATCTATCCAATTGTTCAAAAACAGTCAAAAGGTCCTTTGATTTTTAAACAAAAGCGTGTTGGGAAAAATGGTAAGATTTTTACACTCTATAAGTTTAGAAGTATGTATCTAGATGCTGAGGAGCGCAAAAAAGAGTTAATGGCGCAGAATGATTTGACGACAGACTTAATGTTTAAAATGGACCACGATCCGCGTATCTTCCCTTTCGGACAAAAAATTCGAGACTGGTCTTTAGATGAGCTCCCTCAATTTTTAAATGTCTTAAAGGGGGATATGTCACTTGTCGGGACAAGACCTCCAACACTTGAAGAATATCAGAAGTATGAGTTGCATCATTTTAAACGATTAGCGGCAAAGCCTGGAATTACGGGGATGTGGCAAACTTCTGGTCGTAGCAACATTACAGACTTTGAAGATGTCGTTAAACTAGATTTAACCTATATAAAAAATTGGTCAATTTGGCTAGATATCAAAATTTTATTTAAAACAGTAGAGGTTGTATTAAGGCGTGAAGGAAGTAAATAGTCCCCTGTTTACTTCCTTTATCGCATATTGGTGTTTCTATGAAAAAAAATAATTCAGTTAAAATAAACTTCATCATGAATTTTATTTTAACGATTTCAAATTTTGTATTTCCTCTTATCACCTTCCCTTATGTTTCTAGAGTACTCCAAGCCAGTGGAGTCGGAACGGTGACATTTGCAACATCCATCATTACCTATTTTTCAATGGTGGGAATGATGGGGATTCCAACCTACGGAATACGAGCGACAGCAAAGGTCCGGGATGATGAAAGGATTCTACATAAAACAGTTAAGGAAATCATGGTTTTTAATGCGATTGTGATGTCTATTGCATTGTTAGCCCTTTTTGTGACAGTTTTATCTATTGATAAACTCTATGTGGAAAAAGAGCTTTATTTGATTTTATCTTCTACACTGATTTTTAATGTCTTAGGAGTGGATTGGCTTTATAAAGGTTTAGAAAAGTACTCCTATATTACTATCCGATCGATTATCTTCAAGATAATATCTGTCATTTTGATGTTTCTTTTTGTTCGTTCAAGTGATGATTATGTTATTTATGGGGCAATTACAGTTGTTGCTGCAGTGGGATCTAATTTCTTAAATTTTATTCATCTACGGACGATGTTTCCAGAAAAGGTAACTGAAAAGCTAGACATTAAGCAGCACATTAGACCGTCTTTAACCTTCTTTCTATTAACCGTGTCTTCTACTATTTATCTAAATGTGGATACTACCATGCTTGGTTTTGTAAAGGGGGATGAAGCTGTGGGATATTATTCTGCGGCTGTTAAGATTAAACAGATTTTGGTCAGTGTAGTGACATCACTAGGAGCCGTCTTACTGCCACGTTTGTCCTATCATCATGAGCAGGGAAATACTGATGAGTTTGAGCGTCTGACACAAAAGGCACTAAGTTTTGTACTTTTAATCTCTCTACCTTTAGTAGTTTATTTTATTTTAGTAAGTCAAGAGTCCATATTATTCTTATCAGGTAGTGATTTTTTACCAGCTACGCAGCCTATGCAGTTTATCATGCCAACCGTTCTTTTTATTGGTTTATCTAATTTAATGGGCATTCAAATTTTAGTTCCGACGAATCGTGAAAAATTAGTTGTCTATTCAACGATTATAGGAGCCTTGGTTGATATAGCCTTGAATATCTTTTTGATTCCAAGCTTAGGTGCTAGTGGTGCGGCAATTTCAGGCTCTGTTGCGGAATTTGCAGTGACAATGGTTCAATTTATCTTTATAAAAGAATTTATGTTACCTATTATCAAGCAAGTTCAATTTAATAAATTGCTTATTAGCTTAACTTTGGCTACAGTATTGACCATTCTTTTAAAAAATGTCGTGTCATTAACGGTTTTTTTCCAACTGGTGATAACAGCAATGGTTTTCTTTGGGACTTATGGTATGATGTTAGTGTTGTTGAAAGAAAGTTTCATTACAGAAATTTCTCAGTCATTTATTCAAAAAATTAAAAAATAGGAGTATATCATGTCAAAATATGATTATTTAGTTGTTGGTAGTGGCTTGTTTGGGGCGGTTTTTGCTCATGAAGCAGCTTTAAAAGGAAAAAAAGTAAAAGTGATTGAAAAGCGCAATCACATTGCAGGAAATATCTACACGAAAGAAGTAGAGGGAATCCAAGTTCATGAGTATGGGGCACATATTTTCCATACCTCTGATAAAGAAATTTGGGATTATGTTAACCAGTTTGCAGAGTTCAATCGTTATACTAATACTCCTATTGCTAACTATAAGGGTGAGATTTATAACTTACCTTTCAACATGAATACTTTTAATAAACTTTGGGGTGTGGTGACACCGGCAGAAGCACAAGCTAAAATTGAAGAACAGCGCGCAGTCCTCGGTGGAAAAACACCTGAAAACTTAGAAGAGCAAGCCATTTCACTTGTTGGAACCGATATCTATGAAAAGTTAATTAAATCCTATACTGAAAAACAATGGGAGAAACCTTGTACAGAGCTTCCAGCCTTCATCATCCGTCGTTTACCAGTGCGACTAACTTATGATAACAACTATTTCAACGATACTTACCAGGGTATTCCAATTGGAGGTTATACTCAAATCGTTGAAAAAATGCTTAGTCATGACAATATTGATGTTGAGACAGGTGTTGACTTTTTTGCCAATAAAGAGCAGTACCTTGCAGATTACCCTAAAATTGTCTTTACAGGTATGATTGATGAGTTCTTTGACTATGAGCTTGGTGAGCTAGAGTACCGTAGTCTCCGTTTTGAAACAGAGACGCTTGATATGGAAAATTATCAAGGTAACGCTGTTGTCAACTACACAGACAGTGAAACACCATATACTCGCATTATCGAGCATAAACATTTTGAATTTGGGACACAATCGAAAACAATTATTACCAAAGAGCATTCACAGACATGGCAAAAAGGCGATGAGCCTTACTATCCTGTTAACAATGATCGCAACAACCATCTCTATAAAGCCTATAAAGAGTTGGCTGAAAAACAAGAAAATGTTATCTTTGGTGGTCGTTTAGGACACTATCGTTATTATGATATGCACCAAGTCATTGCAGCGGCATTGCAATGTGTAAGAAAAGAAGTGAAATAAAAAAGGTATGAAATCAGTATATATTATCGGTTCAAAAGGAATTCCTGCCAAGTATGGTGGATTTGAAACTTTTGTAGAAAAATTAACAGAGAATCAAGTCAATACGGATATTAAATACTATGTTGCATGTATGGAAGAGAACTCTGAAAAATCAGGTATAAGTGAGGAGATTTTTGAGTACAATGGCGCAACTTGCTTTAACATCTCTGTTCCCAAAATCGGTCCTGCTCGGGCAATCTATTATGATATTTTAGCTTTAAATCGAGCAATTGACTTGGCAGAGAAAAACAATGATCAAAATCCAATTTTTTATGTATTGGCTTGTCGCATTGGTCCGTTTATTGGGCACATTAAGAAAAGGATTAAACGTATAAATGGATTGCTTTACGTAAATCCAGATGGACATGAATGGCTTCGTGCTAAGTGGAGTTTGCCAGTCAGAAAATATTGGAAGTATTCTGAGCAATTGATGGTAAAACATGCCGATCTATTAATTTGTGATAGCAAAAACATTGAAACTTATATTAAACAAGATTATAAGCAATACGATCCTAAAACAACTTATATTGCTTATGGAACTGATACAACTTCATCACAATTGACCGAGGATGATGAGAAGGTAAGATCATGGTTTAATATGAAGCAAATTAAAGAAAATGAGTACTATCTCGTTGTAGGTCGATTTGTTCCAGAGAATAACTATGAGTCAATGATTCGAGAGTTTATGAAATCTGATTCTAAAAAGGACTTTATTCTGATTACCAATGTTGAGGAAAATAAATTTTATCACCGACTGAAACAAAATACGGGATTTGATCAGGATAGTAGAATCAAATTTGTGGGAACAGTATATGATCAAGAGCTTTTGAAGTACATCCGAGAGAATGCTTTTGCTTATATTCACGGACACGAAGTGGGAGGAACGAACCCTTCGCTACTAGAGGCTTTGTCATCGACTAAGTTGAACCTTCTTCTTGATGTTGGTTTTAATAAAGAAGTTGGACTAGATGGGGCAGTTTATTGGTCAAAAGATGACTTATCAGATATCATCAATCAAGTAGAAATGTATGATCAAAGTCAAATTGCTCAACTATCAGAGATTGCTCAGAAAAGAATTTTGGATAAATTTTCTTGGGAATATATTGTAAACGAATATGAAAAAGTTTTTTATAAAGGAATTTAAATAATGGCAACAAAATATTATGCAGTTGTTGTAACCTACAACTCTCGAGTCGACGAGGCAGAGACTTGTCACAATTTGGTAGGTATATCAGGCCATGATATCTCTATCGTTATTTTTGACAATAGTGATCAACCATCATTTACAAAACACAATCAAACTGTTTCTGAGGAGCGTGGTTGGACATATATTACAGAAGGAAAGAATATTGGTCTATCAAAAGCCTATAATAAAGTATTGGATTTTTTGTCTGACCGTGATGGCGTTTTAATTTGGTTTGATGATGATAGCCATGTTACCCAAGAGTACTTTGATACTTTGGAAGCTTCTCTATCTAATGGAGCTGACATCTATGCTCCAGTTATTCAGGCGCAAAACGGGAATTTTTATTCACCTAATGAAGCAGGCTACCTTATGTATAAACAATTAAAAAATGCGGATGATCCTGTTAGAAATGATAAATTTAATTGTATTAACAGTTGTACTGCCATTAAATTAGAGGTGTTTAAAGACTACAGATACGATGAAAATCTCTTTTTAGATCAGATTGACCATGATTTTTGTAGAAGCCAGCGTTTAAGAAATAAAACTTTCTATAAATTACCTGTTATTATCAATCATAATTTTTCATTAAAGAATCATATGTCTTCAGTAGCTGCTGTAAAAAGGCGCTATGAGCTATTGATTCCTGATTTTATTAAATATTGTCGAAAACAAGGATTTATTAAATCTAAATTGGCTTATGTCAAGATTTTTGCCTGGGGAGTGGAGCAGTCTTTGAAGTATAAAGATTGGTCAATCTTAACATGGATGATAAAATTTAGTATTGGTAATAAATAAGTATTGATTGAATTTTAAGAGATAACTAATGAAAACTTACAAAATTATACCTAGTGATATTTTACTTATTTTTGGTCTGTCTATTATTTTGATAACAGAGACTATTAACACAACAATGTTATCAGGTATCCTTCCCGAGAAATCTTATTTAATAAATTTGATTGCAGCATTGTTATTGTTGATGAGATTTTTATTCATTAAAAAGTATAAACTTATCGATTTGTTTTTTATGCTTGCTTTCTTGGGCGTAGGCTTAATATTATTAGCAAAAATAAAACATCCCTACTTATTTGTCTATATCCTATTATTCATTGGTTTGTATGGGGCTGATATAGAGAGGATATTAAAAATCTATATAATATCTGTGGGTTCTGTAGTTGGATTGACATTTGTCCTATCGTTGTTAGGAGTTATACCAAACTTAGTGTTTATTCAATATAGGGGAGTTGAGCAGGTTCGAAGAATTTCATTTGGAAGTGTTTATCCAACAGACTTTGCTTCACATTGCTTCTATCTTTATACAGCTGCTAGCTATCTTTACAGACAGAAGCATATATGGATAAGAACCATATTTGGTTTTGTTTTATCAGCTTTTATTGTTATTTTTTGTAATGCCCGCTTAAATGCAATGTCCGTTTTTACAATAGATTTAATCTTTTTATGGTATTACTTCAAGCCTGAATTTAAACCGACAAAATTTTTATCACTTCTTTATCCCATTGCGGCAACTTTTATTTATTATGTATCAGAAACATTTGATAATGGTATTGAATGGTATCGTCAATTAAATACTCTTTTTAGTAATCGTCTTTACTTAGGAAAACTAGCTTTTGAGACATATGATATAAAGTTATTTGGAGATCCGACTGTAAGATTTATCGGTTTTGGAGGAAATACAGATGCGACATCAATCGAATATAACTATGTTGATAGCTCTTATCTAAAATTGATGTTTATGTATGGAGTTGTCTTTGTGGCTATGATTGTTTTATATCTAACAATGAAGTCCTTTGCTCTTCATACCTCAAAAAATTATTTACTATTCACCATTGTTGTATTTATCGCTATCAATTGTACATTCGAAGCGTTTATTATTAGTCCAGCTTACAATATTTTTTTCTATGTTTTACTAGGGACTTCCTTATATGATAAAAGTAAAAGCCATAGTATCGGAGTAGCTGAAATTTAATCTAGGAGGAAACTATTTTGAACATAAAAGATATTCAAAATTTAGAATTCGAAGCTTTATCACAGCTAAATGAGTTTTGTAGCAAACATGACATTACCTTTTATTTACGTGGAGGTAGTGTTATGGGAGCTATCAAATATAAAGGTTTTGTTCCTTGGGATGATGATGTGGATATTGCTATTCCTAGAGATGATTTCAATCGTCTGATTCAACTTTCTCTAAAGGAATCCTTTTCAAGCCAATTCGAGATTATTTCATATCATTCCCATAGTGATGCCAGATGCTATTTTCCAAGAGTTTATCTAAAAAAAGAGTATCAAGAGGAACTTAATCTACCGTCTAATAACCACATTGGAGTAGCTGTTTTAGATATTCTTCCCTTAGACGGTGCTCCATCAACGAAAATTGGGAGAGGGATATACTATTTAAAGATTTATTGCCTAAGAATTTTAGGTAGTCTTGCAACGGCGAATATGACCGGGCACAAATGGTATCGTCAGGTATTTTTAAAATTATTGAGTTTACTACAACTTCAAAAACTATATAGCTCAAATGATATTTATCAATTACTTGATAATGTTTATAGTAGAAACGATGTAGGAACAAGTAAATTTATCGGAACAATTACAGGTTCATTGTATAGTAAGGAAATTTTTCCGAGAGAAATATGGGGCGATGGGACAAAGGTACCTTTTGAGGAAGGAGAGTTTCTAGTCCCTGAGGAATATGATATTTATTTGAAAAAATTGTACGGTGATGATTACCTAACAACTATCCCAAAGAAAAAGGATATCGAATTTAAGAAGCATATTAAGGAAGTAGATTGATGTTTTGTTTTGTCATACTGCATTATATTAGCTTAGAAGAAACAACTGCATTTGTTGAAAATATTCAAAATCATGTTAAAGGGGATAAGGAAATCATAATTGTTGATAACGCTTCACCAAATGGTTCAGGGGAAGTGCTACTTGACTTATATGACTCAATCCCTAATGTTACCGTTCTTTTAAATCATAAAAATGAAGGGTTTGCCAAAGGAAATAATCGAGGCTATCAATATGCTAAGGAACATTTTAATCCTAAGTTTATCGCTATCGCTAATAATGATATTGAACTTCCTCAGACAGATTTTATAGAGCTAGTAGAGAAAATCTATGAAGAGGAGGATTTCGCTGTTCTTGGACCGCAAATTTACTCTACAAATGAGAAGCGTTATCAAAGCCCTAAACGTTTGACACTGTATTCGAAAGACGAGGTTGAAAGAGAGTACGAAAATTACAAGAAGAAACGCGATAGCAAATATATCGTGCCATTACGTGCACAGTTGAAGAGATGGAATTTCTTAAAATTTCTAGTACATAAAAGAAGAGAGAGCTTCTCTTCCATTGATGTCAACAAGTCTTATATCAACCCAATCATCCACGGATCATTTTTGATTGTGTCTGAGAAGTTTATTGCAAAGAGAGATGTAGCATTTTACGATAAAACTTATATGTACTTTGAAACCGAGATTTTAGCTTACCAATGTGAGCAACTAGGCTTAAAGGTGATTTACTCACCAAAAATCAAAGTTTTACATCATCATAGTGTTTCTACAAGAAAAACACTGCAAAATGAGCTAAAAAAAGTACGTTATATGAATAATGCGATTTGTGACTCTCTGGAACGATATTTAGAACTTCTAGAGGAAGATGGTCAACAGACAGACCTAACAAGCAATATAAATTTAAGAAATAAATAGGAAAAAAAGATGAAAAACTATATTATGACGCATAAACCTTTCGAATCTGTTACTTCGGATTCCATTTATGTTCCTCTGGTAGTAGGAGCAAATAAGAATATCGTAGAAGAATATGACTTGAAAGACAACTCTTTTGAAGATAATATATCAGATAAAAATTCAAGTTTTTGTGAGTTAACTGGAATGTACTGGATATGGAAACACTCTTCCGAGGATATAGTAGGAATTTCTCATTACAGACGATATTTTACAAAAAATCGCTATATTTTTAGAAAATCTGGGATTTTGTCAGAAAAAGATATTAGAAATGATTTGACAAAATATGATGTTATCGTTTCTCTAACCGGTATTAACGAATTTTTAGGACATAAGGCAGGTGAATATTTCAACAAAATTCACGATGCGGAGGTTTGGGAGAGTTGTCGCCAAATCATATCGGAAGACTATCCCGAATATTTAAAAGATTTCGAGTGGTTTGAAGACCAAGACAAAGGATATATCTGCAACATGTCCATTATGAAAAAAGAAGTCTACGACACTTACTGTGACTGGTTATTTGATATATTATTCAAATTAGACAAAACAATTGATTACAGTAAATACGATAATTATAATAAGCGTATGGTTGGTTTTGTTGCGGAAAGATTATTAAACGTCTGGATAAAACATCAAGCATTAAAAGTAAAAGAGTATCCAATCTATTTCACTGAGGATCATTTTATTGATCGTGTTAAAAGAAAATTAGGCTTAACGAAATAACGGTGAATCGCTATAAATACAGTGTTTG
>NZ_JBNPOS010000028.1:0-21221 GCF_050315295.1 Streptococcus sp. SGI.013 | reverse complement strand
ACTCTTGAGTCATGGTGTAATCAACATAAACACCAGCTTCTGTCTCATTAACAGATGTCACACCATCTACAAATGGAATCTTATAAACGGTATAACTTTCTCCATTAATATCAACTTTTTCAGTTTGATAAGTTGATACATCCTTAGATAATTTTGTTGATGGAATACGGAATCCTGTAACTTCCAAGGCTGATTGAAGGGCTACATACACATAAGCATTTTCGTTCACAGGGATATCTGATTTCATCCCTGTTTCTTGTAACATACGTCCATAAAAGGTTGCCTTATCTGCAACATAAAGACTATTTCTATCTTTACCATAATAGTACAGTCTAGGTTTTAAGGAGATAACTTCTTGAACATAGCCTGCATAAGACGATTTCCATGTGATTTTAGCATCTTCAGCTGCAGTCTCTCTGCCAATCAAGTGAGCAAGATAGCGATAGTCATTAGGTTGAGCTGAGTCAATCTTCTTATCCGTAATATCATGAGTGGTCACAAAATCTTGAGGATTATAGGCTGTGTTATCCGAAAGCTGGGCAATAATGATTTCTACATTTTGATAGAAAGAACCTGATGTCGTTGAAAAATCAATTCCAACGGTCTCTACTTGGTCTTCAATCAATATTGGATTTACCGTAGCACCACTCTTTGAACCGAGCAAGCCTAAAGTTCCTAAATCTTTTCGAACACCATCTTTAGTAACATAATAAACCACAGCCTCTTGATTATCTGCATAGGTCATGGCATCGATGTCTTGAACCGTTACTTTGTATTTTGTAAAGTAATCCGCCTGATCTTCATCTACTTGTTTAGCAACATCTACCGTCAACTGATCAACAATATTAATGATTCCCAAATCTTTTGATGGACGATTGAAATTGGTGTCCTGATAGGTAGCGAGGGCTTTTTCAGGTATATTAGGCATGGATTCAGCTAGATAGCCATTCCCCCAATTTGTTGAGTTTAACCTTGTATTATAATAAATTTCAGAGGTATTGATACCAGTAAATGTTCCTGTTGTATAGTCTGTAGTGTAGCCTGTATCAATCCCTGTCTGAACACTTAGCGCACCTGTTGGTATCAAACTCTTATCATAACTCCAAGAATTGGTATGAGTAGAAGTTGTTGTAGAGTAAACTTGTCCAGTACGAGTGTTTAGCACCTTAGTCTCTAAGACAGTATCTGGGACTGCATCATCCTTACCAGTATAAAATAGATAGAAACCTTTTGTCCCAGCCTCAATTTCATGAAGAACACCTGCATTAGAGATGGGGTATTCAATATAACCTTCTTCCATGTTGATGATACGACCAGACTGATTTGTCCCTTCGGTTAATCGACTATTACCATAGGTTGAGGCTTCGAAATTATCCTTATCAAAGTAAACTCTGACTACAGTTCCTGTTGGAAGCGAACCTGATGAACTAATACTACTACTTGTCTGACTAGTAATGGCTGAGATCGCATCTTTTGTCGTTTGATCAAGCCCCATAACGTAGGAACGTACAGAACGCACTAAAACCTGACCCGTATCAATGTCTTTAACCCCTACGATAGCTGAATTATCTGTCGCTATTCCTAATGTGTTTTGGGCTAAGGTTGATTCTACGGTTGCTGTACTTAGGGCATTCCAGACAACCGTTTTTTCTCCTGAACCTAGAACCTGACCGTCACTGCCTAGAACTGTCATTTTTACAGTAGCTGTCGTTTGGTCTGTCGTTCCATTAGTTGCATTAAACGAAATCGGTAAGACAACTTTTGACCCTGAGATTAATTGACCAATTGGAAGCGAGTACGTTTTTGTCGTTGTATTATAAGTTGGTTGCGTATTATTGTAACCAGACAGCTTAATCAACTTGGCTTGACCCTGAACGCCATTTTCATAAACTTCAAACTGAACCGTTAAGTTTGAATAAGTCGCATCAATCCCCAATACAGATAGTCTTAACTCATCTTCGCTAACTTGTCCAGTATAAAGAGTCTCATCACCCTTGACAAAGACACCACTAATAGCATCTGATGCACCAGCATTACGAAGGGCAGTGACTTGGTTTTGCGCTCTGACCTCCGTCTGCTTTTTATTATCTTTTACAATACTAAAGGATAGAATGTTTTTTTGATTTTCTACGATGGTAGCTGTTAGGGTACTACTTTGTCCATCAGCTAAGCGATAGCCTGTTCGGATACGATCTGCTACCACTGCGATCTCTTTTTGAGCAACTACTGAATCCGTTTGGACAGTTTCATAAGCCACTTGCGTTGGTCGAAAGACTTGCCCTGTTTCAACATCAGTATACACAACACGATAAGGAATGTTTGCTGTTCGCTCTGATGTCTTAGCTACTGTTGTAGTCGCCTCAGATACGGTTACTTCCTTCGTCGCTGCCTCTGATGTTGATGCACTTGTTTGCTCTGTTTGAGAAGCAGCTTCTGATGCTGTAAAGTTTGAAAGCGATGTATTAGAGCTACTCTCTGTCTCAGACGTAAAATTAGCCCCCTCTGATTTGTAACTTGAGGATTCATTCTCGCTTATTTGAGAAATAGCGTCACTCTCAGATGTTGCTAATGTTGTACTAAGACTGCTTATTTCACTTGTTGCTACTGTACTTTGACTCTCTATCTCCGATATTTCAGAACTATTTTCTGGTGACTGTATAATATCTGAACTATTAGTAGTCTCTAAGATAAGGTCAATTTGTTGACTTGTATCAGTCTTAACTTCCTCTGCCTTTGCCTGATGACCACCAATAATCAAGCTAGCTCCTAGTAGAACACTAACTGCTCCATAATGGTATTTACGAATTGAAAAATGTTGTCTTAAACCATACCAATCAAATTTTTTTGATTTCAAAATGATAACCTCTCTTAATATCTATTGAAAATTATTAAATATTATATCATTTTTTAACTTTTATTCCAATAATGCTAACCCATAAGATATTTATATGTAAATCATATTGATTTACATTCAGTTTAACAACATTTTATCTATACCTATCACACTATTAAAAATACAAACTTTTATTGTCTCAATATAATTTTTTATAATAAACAAAGCACTCGACTAGTCTAATCATTGTTTTAGACAAAGCAATTCATCCAACAATCATCAGAACTATTTTCGCCTCAAAATATCAATAGAATTATCTCCTTCCTTTCAAAATAGAGAACGAATAAGAGATCATGCACCTTTCTTAACACTTATTATGGAATCAACTGAATTTCAATCTTTAATCCCACATTATTCACAATATACACATAAATTAGGTAGCTCAAAAGAGTAAACAATCCTAAAAAAAGATTTAGTTCTATGCTGAACTAAATCTTTTTCTATTTTTTAGTTGATTGTCCCTAAAATTAGTGTTTTTTACGGTAAGTTGATACACCAAAAGCCCCAACGATAGACATCATCACTAAACCTAAGGCTTGAAGTGGATTAGTTGCTTCACCTGTATTTGGTAAAACTGATGCTGATTGCGTACGAGTTGCACGTGGTGGGAAACCATCGTTATGACCTAATCCTTTAGGACTAGATGGTTGAGATGGTACACTAGGTGTTACTGGTTGTTCTGGAGTGACAGGCTGCTCTGGTGTCACTGGCTGTTCTGGTGTAACAGGTTGTTCTGGTGTTGTTGGATAGTAAGGTGTGTGTGGTTTTAGACCATAACCACCGATACCACTCCAATCAATGTAGCCATCATTTTCACCTGGTAAATAAGATGTCTCAAATGTTCCTACAGTATTTTGTGTTTCACTTGATTCATCCCAAATCCAGTCACCTTGTTCTGTCATCTTAGCTAGAACACGTGTTGTATTATCAGGAAGAATTTGAATTAAGAAACTTGGTGCCCAAGTTGAGTTGTTTCCTTTACCTGCAACTTCATTACGGTTTGTCATGTAGGCCGTAACCAACAAAGTATCTGATGACCCTTCTACTGGAACAGCATAGTAAGAATAAGTTGCTGTACGCCAGTCAGCAGGTACTGAAGCTGTCAAAACAATACCAGAATTGTTAAGTGGTGTATAACCTGAAGTTAGTGAATCTGAAACATAACCCAGCATCACAACATTATCACCAACAACTGAGTTAGCAAGATTCCAAGCAATGTTGTTGCTTCCGTGGTTTAATCTTGAAGCTGCAAATAAATAATATTTGTCTCCTAGCTTCACAACATTTGGACGTTCAATTTCATCACTAACCATCGGTGAGCTAACAAGTGGAGTATAATATTCTTGAATGGTTGGATTTTTTTCAGTTCCTGATAACTTCAAAATACCAATTGCTGCATTAGAAAACTTCGCACGTTCGTACATATCAGAATCTTCTAAAATAGTAAACAGACTCTTAACGTTATAAGCTGCATCTCCACCATAGTTAGCCCAATTATAAATTTGGTCCTCACCCTGATAATTTTGAGTTCCTGTACTTGCTTCAAAAATAAGGTAACGGTTTCCGTCCTCATCTTCAATCACATGTGGATCACGCATAGCGATGTTATCTGCACCAGTGAATGTCTCGCGCCATTGCTTGTAACTTTGATAATAGTAACCATCTCCACCTTCTGGAGTAAGTACGGTATCATTTTCAACTGAAACCAAATAAACATCCGTATCATCGTATGATAGATTCAATGTAGCCGTTGCAAGTTGCTGATTGTTACTATTATTATCACTTGTGTCAACATGTGTGTAGTAAAGTTAGATACTTCCATCACTATTTACCACAGCTGAACCTGACCATTGTTGAAGTAATGCAGTAGAGTTGTAGCCAAAAATAGCCCCTGCATTTTTCCAGTTATCAAAGTTATTATCTCCATATTTATTATAAAGAAGATAAAGGTGATTATCATTTGTATTTGGAATCCCCATCATTGCTACAACAAGTTGGTAGCCATTCCAATTGACCACTTCACCTGTTTTAATATCTTGAACTGGCCAAGAATCCCAAACATCTAAGTCAGCAACTTCACCTGTTTGAGCATCTTTGGTTGTCGCTGCTACCATATTTTTAATAGCCGCAGCATTAAAGTAAGGGATTGCATAACGTTCGTCTTGCGCAATTAAAGTATTAGCGATATCTTCAAACTGCTTGTACGTCATCTGAGAACCTGTTTCCGCTGTCAGATTACGTTTAATTTTATTCAAAGCAACTTTTTGAGCATCTGTTAGTGTATTTAAATCCAAACCTGCTTCTTTTGCAATGGCATAAGCTTCATCTGTTAAGCCGTATGCTGCCGCTACTGACTCTGAAGTTGTAGCAGTTGTTGAGCTTGCTTCGCTTGTTGCTGTTGTTGAAGTTGCCGCTTCACTAGTAGCTGTTTCTGATGTCGCTGCAGTGCTTGTTGTTACTGCTGTTTCACTAGCGGTACTTGTTGCTTCACTAACAGCACTGGCTACTTCGCTAGTAGCTGCTTCTGATGTCGCTGTTGTTGAAGTTGCTGATTCTGCAACAGCTGTCGTTCCTGCTTCAGAAGTAGCCGCCTCTGAAACTGTTGTTGAGCTAGTATCAGTGGTAGTTGATTCTGTTGTGGTTGCATCTGTGGTAGCCGTTGTAGCTGGAGCTGTTGATTCTACTGTATCAGCTGCTACTGTTGCCGTTCCCGCTACAAATAAACTTGCAGCTGCCGCACTGACAACAATCCAGTTTTTCTTTGACTTACGCATTTTTTTACGCATATCCATCTCCAATACTTTCTTAAAAATTTTTCTAATTTCTATTATATATATATATATATTTGTCAAGTATTAGTTTAACACCAATAATGACAGTATAAGACTCTCATTTGTCGTATAAAGTTTGACATCTTGATGATTTTGATTAGAAAAACGTGATAAAGTATAGGACTGACCATCTGGAAAGAAAACTTCTACAACACGATCATCTGTAAAAATATCCACTTTAAAGGTCTTCCACTGAGCTTTATCAAATGATACTTGATAACCCTCTCCATCACCTAAAAGACCATCATAATAATAGCTCGACGACACTTGTCCTTCTAAGCCATTATCCAACTCACCAGCTCGTGTACTAACTTGTAGGATTTCTTGGTCCATATCGATCTGCATCCTCATATAATCTCCTCCTTGCCAAATATCAAGATAAACTTTACCTGACGGCAGGGTTTCAGCGATCAACTGGTACCTTTGACGAGAAGGCTGATGAGCTAAGTCCACTAAACCATATGCCCTTGTACCATCTTTTCGAGTATTTTCAAAAGCTTTGCGATCTTGGGAGATTGGATTTTTTACTGTAATATTTTTATACACTTTTTGAAGGGTAGTCTTATTGGTAATCACAGTCTGTGTTAGGGTAAGATCAGGATTTAATGTTAGCTGTCTTGCTAAACTATAAGTACCCAAATGGTCAATATAATCGCTCTTAGCTTCTTGATCGCTGTGAATCCCTTTGGAAGAGTAATTCCAGTTGCCTATCCATCCCATTGTAACCAGCTCGTCACTGACTTCATCTAACGTTTCACTACCAGAAAAATTAGCCCCATAATAATCTGAGCCTAAGTCTAAGCGTTTAGTATTGGTTTCTGCCACAAAAAGTCCATTCTCATCAAGACGCCCTACCGTATAGTAGGTCCCTGTAGTTTCACCTTTTGAGGCATCTTTGGCACCAAAAAAGAGGATCTGCTTTTCTTTTCCATCAGAGGTTTGCATGGTTTTGATAACTGGACACTCAACAGGTGCATTTCCATCCCATGTTCTTCCTTTAAAAAAAGTAGAAGCTAAAATCTTGCTTTGGCCTTTTGGATCAGCTTTTGACCAGTTAAGCCCATCTTTTGAGCGATAGACCCCGATAACATCACCTTCTGCCACATACATCAATAACTCATCTTTATAATAGGTGACATAGGGGTCTCGAAAATCTGAATGATTAGCTGACAGTGAGGTGGTTAAAATAGGCTTATCACCATTTAAGACATGCGAGTAGCGTTTGCCATCTTCCGACCAAAGTACCCATATATTCTGACTACCATCATCCTTTTTCAAGCCTGAGATATAAGCTATTTTCCCGCTAGGTGCAATATCTTTAAATAGACCTTTACTGTTAGTGATGACAGATCCTGTCCAAGCCGATCGAAATCCCTGAGTCTTGTGACCGCCTTGTGACGAAATCGCACTTGTTTGAGGGGAATAGGTGATAAAGTCACTTGTTGTTGTATGATACCAGTCCTGCCCATTTTCACCAAAAGGATTTGAGGCACCATCTTTTGAATGTAGGAAATAAATATCATAATATTTTTTCTCGTCATTCCAAGAAATTGTCTGCAAATCGTTTGACCAGTTATCTTTTACAGTTAAATGATAGGGGTGTTTTGGTTCTGATACTTGTTTTTGGCAAGCCGATAAAATTGCTATCATAAAAAACAATAACACTGAGATAAGAAATTCTTTTTTCATAGGCAACATTATATCTTGTATAAATATGATTTGCAACTTGCCCACCTTTAAAATTGTTACTCTTATGACACAATATTGACATAAATCCATGCTATAATAATCTAGTATTGAACGAAAAGGAGTTATCATGAAAAAAATTTATAGTCTATTAGCACTAGGTTTATTAGCCACTTCCCCTGCAGTTGAAGCTATTTTATTGCCACAAGCAAACGTGGTCTATGCTGACGATGCGAAAACTGTTGAAGAAAACAATAAAAGTACCAAAGCAGAAACTAAGTGGCGTGCACTATTTGATCAAATCGCTGTTGGCGATATGATGGCAGAAAACCCTGAGGGTAGCTCTCTTGACGATGTTAAAAAATTACTTGGAGAGCCTAAAGAGTCTGAAAAAGATGATTCTTATGGTATCGAAACTGAAATTATGACATGGGAAAAGAAATCCACTACGATTACCCTTACTTTTTCTAAAAACAAAGTCGTTCACAAAGAAATTCAAGGCTATCTTTACAATCGTACCTCAAAAATCGGTTTAAAAGAATTTAATGCTTTAGCTGATAATCTGTCTTATGCAGATGCTGTTAAAACTCTTGGCAATCCAGATGGCTATAGCGAAATGATCATAGATGGTGAAAACACCAAGACAGCTTACTGGCAAACTGGTATTAAGCGTAAAAATGGTGATGCCACAATTGTCCTTACTTTTGATAAAGATGTCCTAACAAGCAAAACACAACAAGAACTAAAAGATTAAGATAAATAAAGAGGTTGGACTTGAGTCCAACCTCTCTTTTAGTGTTCGTGTCAACATCTCAGCATAGTGGTTAATGGGGTTTAACCATCCAGTGGGCTGTTAAAGGTCGGAGATAGAATTTTCAAAGCAAATATCTTTGCTTCATGTTCTCACTCCAAATCTAAGCATTACAATTGTTACAAACAGAGTTTTCATTCTATCTCCAGCCCTAAAAGGTTTTCAGAACCTCTGGAGCTATGCTAGGAGGGAGTTTAAACAGTCAGAGTTGATGATCGAGGAAATAAAAATAGACGAGGTTTGTGCCAAAATAGTCCAGTTAACAATTTTAGCCCAAATCCACATATTTGGAAGTGAGGCGATCTCTTTTTTCAATTTGTCAAGTTGTCGTCTACTCCCTTTTGACTATTTTTGCTCTTCATCCATTGAAAGAACAGATAAGAAGGCTTCTTGCGGCACCTCAACGGAACCAATCGCTTTCATGCGTTTTTTACCAGCTTTTTGTTTTTCAAGGAGTTTACGTTTACGTGAAACGTCACCCCCATAACATTTGGCAAGGACATTTTTACGAAGCGCTTTGATATCTGTACGCGCTACAATTTTTTGACCAATTGCAGCTTGAATCGGCACCTCAAACTGCTGACGTGGAATGATTTTTTTGAGCTTATCGACGATGAGTTTTCCACGTTCGTAAGCAAACTCTTTGTGGACGATAAAGCTAAGAGCATCGACCTTGTCTCCATTAAGAAGGATATCCATTTTAACTAATTGTGATCGACGATACTCTGAAATCTCATAGTCAAAGCTAGCGTAACCACGTGTTGATGATTTCAATTTGTCAAAGAAATCAAAGACAATCTCAGCCAGTGGGATTTGATAAATGACATTAACACGGTTATCATCGATATATTCCATGGTTTCAAAATCACCACGTTTACGTTGAGCAAGCTCCATCACCGCACCAACATATTCTTGCGGTACCATGATTTGTGCTTTAACATAGGGCTCTTCAATGAAATTGATACGTGTTGGGTCAGGAAACTCAGATGGGTTTGAAACTTCTAGCATCTCACCATCAGTAGTATTGACATGGTAAACTACAGATGGTGCGGTCATGATCAAATCAATATTAAACTCACGTTCCAAGCGCTCTTGAATAACATCCATGTGCAATAATCCCAAGAAACCACACCTAAAACCAAATCCTAAAGCTTGAGAAGTTTCTGGCTCAAACTGCAGACTGGCATCGTTAAGTTGAAGTTTTTCTAAAGCCTCCCTTAGATCATTATACTTGTTAGACTCAATCGGATAAAGCCCTGCAAAAACCATAGGGTTCATTTGCTTATAACCTGATAGAGCCTCTGTCGCAGGGTTATCTGCTAAAGTGACGGTATCTCCGACACGGGTATCTGCAACTGTCTTGATAGAAGCTGCGATGTAGCCAACATCCCCTGTTGCCAAATACTCACGCCCCACTGCTTTAGGGGTAAAAATACCAACTTCTGTTACATCAAATGTTTTGCCATTTGACATCATCTGAATCTTGTCTCCTGGCTTAACCATACCATTGACGACACGTACTTGTAAAATAACGCCACGATAAGCATCATAAACCGAGTCAAAGATAAGCGCTTGAAGAGGCGCTTCGACATCTCCTTGAGGAGCTGGTACCTTCTCCACAATCTGCTCAAGAATCTCCTCAATCCCAATGCCTGCTTTGGCTGATGCAAGAACAGCTTCAGATGCATCGAGTCCGATGACATCTTCCACCTCTGTACGCACGCGCTCAGGATCTGCGGCTGGAAGGTCAATTTTATTAATAACAGGTAGAATTTCTAAATCATTATCAAGTGCTAAATAAACATTAGCAAGAGTCTGTGCTTCAATTCCTTGAGCAGCATCGACCACTAAAATCGCTCCCTCACAAGCCGCTAGAGAACGAGAGACTTCATAGGTAAAATCCACGTGACCAGGGGTGTCAATCAAGTGAAAAATATAGGTTTCTCCATCTTTAGCAGTGTAATTTAACTCAATAGCATTTAGTTTGATCGTGATGCCACGCTCACGTTCCAAATCCATACTATCCAAGAGTTGAGCTTGCATTTCACGACTTGAAACAGTCTCTGTCTTCTCAAGAATACGGTCTGCTAAGGTTGATTTTCCGTGGTCAATATGGGCAATAATAGAGAAGTTACGAATCTTCTCTTGACGTTGTTTAAGTTCTTTGATGTCCATTTTTCTTCCTTGTCACATTTTTATCAATAGTATTATTATAACATAAAAAGGGCAGGAAAAAAGCTCCCCCCTCATCATGCTACTTTATTTTCCAAACCAAATCGCTATTTCACGCTCTGCAGATGCTAGAGAATCTGACCCATGTGCGATATTTTGAATGGAACCTCCATTTGGTGCAGTCGCAAAATCACCACGAATAGTTCCAGGATGTGCCTCTAGAGGATTGGTTGCCCCTAGCATCTCACGCCAAGACTTCACAACTTCTGGACCAGAGATAATTCCCGCAACCACTGGACCACTCATCATAAACTCGGCAATACTAGGGAAAAAAGGCTTATCCACCAATTCTGAGTAGTGTTCTTCCAACAAGTCTTGTGTGATCATCCGCATATCTAATTCTTCAATGACAAATCCTCTACGTTCAATACGATGCAATACCTCTCCGATCAAGCCACGTTTGACACCATCTGGTTTGATCATAAAAAATGTTTTTTCCATCTTGTCACCTCTTTGTTTCTTTTTTCTATTTTATCATAATTTTCTAAAAGAAACATCTATTTTCTGAAAACAAAGGGAATGAAAAAACTTGACTAGTCAAAAAGAGTTTCCCTCACTTCCGCACCTTCAGCTTAAACTATACAGAAGACAGTTTAAGGGGGGGAAATGAAGTAAACTCTATTCACATCAGTTGTAATAATCAGATTTTTGGTTTAAAAATAATAACCTTAAAAAGCGAGGCTGGACTTAATCCCCAGCCTCTTCTTAATGAAGATGACCAAATCCCAGCCAATCCACTAGCTGATGAGAAATAGGTTCACCTGTCACATCTTTGAAGCGCTTCATAGTGTCGAAAACTCCCCTAAAATAAGTCAACCCAAGCCCTTCAAGAATTAGTAAAATAGCGACTGCTATCATAATTTTTAGCATAGTAGGCCTCCTTTCTGGC
Organism: Streptococcus sp. SGI.013; assembly: GCF_050315295.1. NCBI lineage: Bacteria > Bacillati > Bacillota > Bacilli > Lactobacillales > Streptococcaceae > Streptococcus > Streptococcus sp. SGI.013. The sequence continues at coordinate 9,879 of NZ_JBNPOS010000028.1, read as the reverse complement.
TAAGAAGCATCCCTACTTTTATCTATCATTATTATAGCACGTTTCACCTTTCTTGAGCAAGCGTTTTCAATTTTTTATTCTTTTTTCAAAAGATTTAGATTTTAGATAAAGTATGAGAAAAATCCCTTCGTAAATAAAGAAAAAAAGAAGAAAAGCATGTAAAAAAAGAGCTTGTGGTAAAATCCAAATCACAGGATCTTGGCTAGGTTGAAATAACCATGTATCATCATTAGGAAATAAGAGCAAGTGAAAGAGGGTAAAAAATTGATCAAAACCAACAATAACCCCCAATAAGGCAAAGACAATAGGAAGACATAGCATGATGAAAAAGATTTTCTGATATTGCCATAAATCTTGTTCGTTTCGACGATGTTTGAAAAAAAGCAAAGCTGGGAGCACTAAAAGAAGCACTAAAGCTTGTACCAGATGAAATAAACTCTTAACATCTGCAAAATGGCTTAAACCGGCTGATGAACTTCTAAAATCAGGCATGGCAAGTGTTTGATGAAAGGGACTCGTCAGATAAGTCATTAGGTGATTAAAATTATACAAAATTGTTTTCTTACTTAAGTACACCACGTCAACTAACTGAAGCCAATCTACCTCTAAAGGATAGATGAGCCAAATACCATATATGGTTAAAAGAATCGAGCAAGCCAAGAGCCAAAGCAAGCTAGAAATAAGCTGCAGTTTAGTCTTCATCAAACTGCCACTCCGCTAAACTCGATAACACATGATTCGGTTGAATCGGTAAGTCTGCCACTTCCTCTGCCTTAGTAAATCCAGTTGTTACCAAAAGTGTTGCAATGTCATTTTTAATCCCTGCAGTAATATCTGTCAAATAGTTATCGCCAACTACAATAGCCTCTTCTCGTTTCACACCTAAACGGTCTAAAGATTTATTCATGATAATGGCTTCAGGCTTTCCAATGATAACAGGAGTTACTCTGGTAGCTTTTTCAATTAAATGAATAATAGTTCCTGCACCCGGTAATAACCCACGCTCGGTTGGGATATTCAGATCAGGATTTGTTCCAATAAAAACTGCTCCTTTTTGAATAGCTAAAGTCGCGGTTACCAACTTCTCATAGGTCAAATCAGTATCTAGCCCAACCACTACATAAGCAGGATTCTCGGTATCTTCTTGGTATCCTGCCTCCTGTACTGCTATCTTAAGTCCAGTCTCCCCAATAACATAGGCCGTTTTTCCACGATTCATATCGTTCATATAATCAATGGTCGCAAGTGTTGCGGTGTAGATGGTTTCAATTGGGGTATCAATATTAAATTGCTCAGATAAAAGCGTTTGTACCATCTGAGGTGTTCTTGTGGTATTATTGGTCACAAAAACATAAGGAATCTGACGCTTTTGCAATTCATGGACAAAAGCCTCGCCCTCTGGAATTCTGTCTTTTCCTTTATAAATTGTTCCATCTAGATCAATTAAATACCCTTTATATGTCATTATTTCTCCTTCATCAAATTGCGTTTTCAAATGTTCAAATCAAAAAACTTCTAGAGTGTTCTGATGTGTGCGTTCAATCAGTTGTAACAGCAAGTTTTCTCCAGTCTCTGTTTGAACTCTTCGCTTAATAGCCCAGTCTAACTTCTTAGTCAGGTTCTTTCTTTCCATTCGATCTGTGCTTGTGCATGAACTTGTCCATCAACTCTAATCTCATGTTGACTCAAGTTATTGTCCAAAACTAAGCAACTTTCAACAGTCTGACCATAATAGACTTCCTTATTGAAATGTAAATGGAGCTTTTTAGGATAGTGCTGTCTCAGAAAGTCTAAATCAAAGTTAGCATATAGCCACTCAAGATACCTACTATTATTCACATGTCCATTCAAATCCAAGTCAAAATAAGATACCTGATAAGGTTGACACATAGGTGTTTCTATAGGGTGGTACTTAGGGCCTCGTAATAATTTTTTACTTTTTGTCGCCTCATAAACCTTAATCAAATCTTCTGGTACTGTTTGTAACTTGCGCTCATCAAAATCAATCAAGGCAAAAGTTGCTATCAATTGAACAATTTCTTGATGATCCTCATCAAAAATACTGAAACGACGATAACAAAACAGCCTATTATAGGATAAAGCTTCTGTTTCCAGTTGAAGATGCTCTGATAGAGCTGGCAAACGTGTTATGGTCATGTCATAATCGGTCACAATCCAAATCAAATTATACCGTTTAAAAAGCTCCTCATCACCTAGACCTAGATTTTTAGACTGCTGAGCTGAGACTTCCAACAAAAGTGAAACTAACTGTGGCAACTTAAACTGCCCTGTCACATCACAATCATTAAAGGTCACTTGATAATCTTGACAAAATCGTTTTCCCATCTCACTACTCCACTATAAATTTTTCTGCTACAGTATCCCCTAGAAAAAGCCCTTTTTTCGTCATGCGTACCCTGTCTCCTTCAATTTGCAAGAGACCATTTTGACAAAGTTCCTCTACAACAACACCATAACGCTGACTAAAATTGTGTCCAAATTTTTCTTCAAAACTTTGAATAGAGAACCCTGACTTTTTACGCAAACCAAGAAAAATTTCTTCTTCCATCTGCTCTACTTGGCTCAGATGTTCTTCTGTCACACGCGCATCACCCGCCTCAACCGCATTTAGATAATGGCGAATAGGACCATGATTTTTATAACGAACACCTTCAAGATAACCAGAAGCACCTGCCCCACAACCAAAATATTCTGCATTATTCCAATACATTAAGTTGTGACGGCTCTCAAATCCTGGCTTTGTAAAATTAGAAATTTCATAATGTTCAAAACCATTTTTTTCTAGTTCGGATATGATGTATTCAAACATCTCCGCCTCACTGTCTTCACTTGGTAAATTTAGCTTACCACGCCGCATTTTATTCATAAAAATGGTATGTTTTTCTAAAATCAAGCTATACAAGCTTAAATGTGGAATATCAAGAGCTAAAGCTTTTTGAACATTTTCTTTGACATCATCCATTGTTTGTCCTGGGAGAGCATAGATGAGATCAATTGAAATATTATGAAAGCCTGCTTCTTTCAAACTTGAAATGGTGGTGTAGATCTGTTCTTCATTATGACTGCGTCCGATACGCTTGAGGTGCTTATTATTAAACGTCTGAACCCCGAGTGAAATCCGATTGACAGCTGATTTTTTTAAAACAGCAATTTTATCGTCTGTCAAATCTCCTGGATTTGCCTCAATCGTAAACTCTTCCAAATAAGCCAAATCCAAATCCTTCGTTAAGCCCTTCAAAAGATAGTCTAATTGCTGAGCAGATATGGCTGTAGGTGTTCCTCCACCTATATAGAGAGTTTTTAAATGCTTAATATCGTAAGAAGCAAACTCCTTTAACAAGGCATCCAAATAGGCATCAACAGGTTGATTTTTGATAAATACTTTTGAAAAATCACAATAATAACAAATTTGCGTACAAAAAGGAATATGTACATAAGCAGATGTTGGTTTTTTAAACATGTGTCTATTATATCACTTTTCAAAACTCTTGCATAAAATCGTATGACATCAAAATAAATAAAAACAGTTGAACATCGTCCAACTGTTTCATCACTACTCAGCTTCAGTTAGCTTAGCAGCTTCTTCAATATAAGTTTTATACTTGTCTTCTGATTTGACCTTTTCAATAACCTTATTGATGGTTTTTTTCAACTCATCGCTACCTTTTGGCATAGCAATAGCTTTAGCATCTCCATCTTCAACTTTAAGGGCTACTTTTGCAAGAGCAATATCATCATTTTTAGCAATGTAACCTGCAGCAACTGGCGCTTCAAGGGTAACAGCATCAACATGACCTGATTTCAACTCATTGATAGCTTCTCCCATCGCTGTCAAACCAACAATATTAGAGTCTGTCAATTGCTCTTTAGCTAAAGTTTCTTCGATCGCTCCCTTAAGGGCAGCAACTTTTTTGCCAGCCAAATCATCTAAAGACGTATACTTATCCAGTTCTGATTTTCTAACCAAAATGGCATTTTCTGTTTCATAATATACATCAGAAAAATCATAGACTTTTGCACGCTCTTTGGTATAAGAAAGCCCTGAAATGGCAATATCAGCCTTACCTGAAGTCAAACTTGTCAAGACATTATTAAAACTCATTGATGACAATTCTAGTTCAACACCAAGTTCGTCTGCGATATCTTGTGCCAATTCAACGTCGGCACCAACAATTTTGTTTTTTCCATCAACTAAAGACTGAAACTCAAAGGGGGCATAGTCTGGACTAATAGCCACAACGAGCTTTCCTTTTTCTTTAATAGCAGCTTGACTATCCTTAGATGAAGAACCACAAGCTGCTAGAGTAAGCGTTGTAAGGGCAGCTAAACCTAATAAAGCAATTTTTTTCAATTTCATAGTTATCTCTTTTCTTTTTTATTAATCTTTATTCATTTTACTTATATTTATTCAAAAAGTCAAGTACATTGCCATCTTTTTGACTATTTTTTTCAAAATACGAAACCCCTGTATTTTGAGAATTTAAAAGGCTTGGAGAGTGATGACTCCAAACCGTTTCATCTTATTTTGTTGATAAATCATAGGATTCCTGGACAAGTTGATCCATTTTTCCAGAATCTACGAGCTCTGTTATGACCTCATCAATCTTAGCTTTTAAGGCTGTGCTTCCTTTTGGCATAGCTACAGCATAAGCATCTGACTTCTCTGATGTTAAATCAATATCAGCAATAACTAAATCATCATTCTTAGCGACATAAGCTTTGGCAATCGGTTCTTCAAAAACAACAGCTTCAACCTGACCAGATTTTAATTCATTGATCATTTCTCCATTTTGAACCAGAGAAACTACCTTAGCCCCTTCTAGTTGCTCTTTAGCTATCGTCTCTTGAATAGTTCCTTTTTGAGTCGCTACAGACTGGTCTTTCAAAGAGTTTGCATCTGTATATTTTTCCAAATCAGATTTTTTTATGATTACTTTGTTAACGGAGTCATAGTAAGTTTTTGAAAAGTCATAAACTTTTGCACGTTCCGGTGTTGCCGAAATCCCTGAAATGGCAATATCTGCTTTTCCAGACTGAAGACTAGCCAAAACATTATTAAAACTCATTGATGAAAACTTGACTTTAACACCTAATTTCTCTCCAATAGCATTAGCTAACTCCACATCTGCTCCCACAATAGTATCTTTTCCATTGACCAATGTTTTAAACTCAAAGGGGGCAAACTCTGGGTTCATAGCAACTGTAATCGTTCCTTTTTCCTCGATGTTTTTTAAAGAAAGATCTTCCGTTGAACTTTTACTACAAGCTGCCAAACTCGTCACCGCTAAAATTCCCAATCCTACTAAAAATGTCTTTATTTTCCACTTCATTTTGTTATCTCCTTTTTTAATATATATTCATTATATTTTATATTTATTCAAAAGTCAAGTGTTTTTTGAATAAATATAAACAATAAACTTTTATATTCAACAAATAGAGATAGGAAATGTAAAAACTCACCCCCCCTTCTACTTTTTAATCCCTTAGTTCTTCCTTTATGATATAATATTTCCATACAAATGAGAACATAAGGGAGAAGTTATGGGAAAGAAGTATAAAAACTATAAGAAAAGTCGTCTCGATGGTTGGGGATGCTTACTGCTCTTTTTTGCGATTGGTATCTTGGTCACTTATTGGTACATCGTTATTCCTATCGGATTTGCCATTACCTACTTCTTTTACCGTGACAAGATTCATGCTTTCTTATTACGAGATGAAATCAAACGCTTGCGTGAACTCATTTATACGATTCATTCAGGATATGAAAAACGGCAACACCTCTTAGAAGGAAAAGGGGATTCAAAGGCTAGCCGTAACCTTACCGCTAAACTGACTAATGATCTTCGTGAGTTAGAAGGATTAACAAATAAAACGAAGAAATACCTTGACGATTATACCTATCAAGAAGCAGTAGATACCCTACACTTGAAATACCAACTCCAAGATCAAGCTCCTAGCTTTGAGCAAAATAGCGACTCCTCCCCCAACAATCCCGTGACAGATCCATACGAGAGTCAAATTTTTTCTCTAGCTCCTGAAATTTTTGCGACCTATCAAAATGTTCAAAGTGATCATGTAGCAATCCAAAATAAAATTTCCAAAATGGATCTTCACAATCAAGAAGAATTAACAGCCATTCACGAAGCCAATATGAATCGTTTTAATGATATTTTGGAAGGTTATTTAAAAATTAAGCAATCTCCAAAAGACTATTTTAATGCAGAAGAGCGTTTGAACTTAGCCAAGCAAGCTTTAGAAAACTTTGATCAAGAGCTTGACGACACACTCAAACAATTTAATGAAGCTGATATGCAAGATTTTGAAGTGAGTCTTCGTATGATGATGAAAAAACAAGAGAAAGGATATGATGCCTAATGACTGATTTTAACTTTGACATTGACCAAATTGCCAACAATAGCCTTAATACAAGTGATAAGACAACTGAAATTATTCAACATACCGCTGCAACAGAAAGTGACAAGGTTTCATTTTTAGCACAACTCTCCAACGAGCAACAAACAGCTATCCAGTCTAAAACTCCTCAACTCGTTGATCATTTTGTTAATAATCAAAATGCACTGCTGGACTTCGGTAAGGAAGCTGTTGAGGAAGTCAACGCGACAGTCAACCACATCTTATCAGAACAAAAAAAGATCCAAATCCCTCAAGTCGATGAGCTCTTGGCAAATACTAACCGAGAATTAAATGGATTCGTTGCAAAATATAAAGATATTTCCACAACAGCTGAATTAGAGAAAAAACCAAATTTCTTCCAAAAACTCTTTAAACAAAGTAAAAACAGTCTGCAAGAATTTTATTTTGATTCACAAAATATTGAACAAAAAATGGACTCTATGGCAGCAAGTGTCGTCAAACAAGAGGAAACTCTGTCTCGTAACATCGTCTCAGCTGAACTCTTAATCGAAAACAATACTAAGTCTATCGAAAACTTAGTTGGTGTTATTGCTTTTATCGAATCTTCCAGTCAAGAAACAGCAAAACGTGCCAAAGACTTACAAAGCCACCTTCAAACTCTACCAACCACTTCTGTTGACTACCAAGTCCAAACAGAAAAGCTAGCACGTCTCACCGAAGTGGCCAATACACTTGAACAACAGCATACTGAGTATATGAGCCGTCTTTATGTCGCATGGACCACCACCCCGCAGATGCGTAATCTCGTCAAAGTATCCTCCGACATGAAACAGCGCCTTGGGATGTTACGTCGCAACACGATTCCAACTATGAAACTCTCCATCGCACAATTAGGCATCATGCAACAAAGTCTAAAATCTAGTATCACAGCAGATGCTATTGTTAATGCCAATAACGCAGCACTTCAAATGCTAGCAGATACATCTAAAGAAGCTATTCCAATGATGGAGCGTTCTGCTCAAAATCCAACTGTTTCAATTCAGTCAGTGACCAAGTTAGCTGAAAGTCTAGTAGAACAAAACAATGGCATCATCGCAGCAATTGAACAAGGTCGTCAAAAACGTCATGAATTAGAAACTGCTATTGTTCAATCAGCTGAAACCATCAATGATTCTGTCAAACTGAGAGACAAAAAAATCATCAATGCCCTGCTTGATCAAGGCAAAGAAGCTCAAGCACAAGTTGAAACTAAAGAAACCGTCTAGAACAAAAGTTCTAAACGGTTTTTCTATTATTAGTATTTTTGAAAACTTGTCATCCCATCCCTTTTAATTCTAGCATCATGTCACGAATCTGTGCTGCCAACTCAAAATCAAGAAGTTCGGCTGCTTCTTGCATCTGACCTTCTAATTTCTTAATCATAGCTTTACGCTCTTCTTTATTAAGGGCATCAAAGTCCACAGTTTCCTCATGGTCAGGGGTTACTGCTTTCGTCACGCTGATGAGGTCACGAATTTCTTTTTTAATGGTCTGTGGCACAATACCATGTTTTTCATTGTAAGCCATCTGAAGTTCTCGACGACGAGCTGTTTCATCCATAGCTTTTTGCATAGAGTCCGTTACCTTATCTGCATACATAATCACATGACCTTGAGCATTACGCGCGGCACGACCAATCGTCTGAATAAGACCACGTTCATTGCGCAAAAAGCCTTCCTTGTCAGCATCTAAAATGGCAACCAAGCTAACCTCTGGCACATCAATTCCTTCACGTAAAAGGTTAATCCCGATAAGAACATCAAATATCCCAAGGCGTAAATCACGGATAATCTCTGTTCGCTCCAAGGTTTTGATGTCCGAATGCATATACTTAACCTTGACTCCCATCTCTTTGAGATAATCTGTCAGGTCTTCCGCCATCTTTTTAGTCAGGGTGGTGATAAATGTGCGCTCTCCTTTTGCGACACGCTCATTAATTTCACCTAACAGGTCATCCATTTGTCCCATAGTAGGACGAACCTCAACCTCTGGGTCCAACAAACCTGTTGGGCGAATAATCTGCTCAATAATGGTATCGGTTTGTTCCATCTCATAGTCACCAGGAGTTGCAGACACATAGACAATCTGATGAACATGACTTTCAAACTCTTCTCGACGTAGCGGTCTATTATCCAGCGCTGATGGCAAACGAAAACCATAGTTAACCAACATTTCCTTACGAGAGCGGTCACCATTATACATTCCTTTGATTTGCCCCATAGTCATATGACTCTCGTCAATCATAATAAGAAAATCTTCTGGGAAAAAATCAAGTAGAGTATAAGGAGGCTCACCCTCACTTCGCCCATCCATGTGACGAGAATAATTTTCAACCCCATTAGTATAGCCCATCTCACGTAACATCTCGATGTCATAGTCTGTTCGTTGTTTAAGGCGTTGAGCTTCCAGAAGCTTTCCTTCTTTTTCAAATAACTTCAACTGCTCCTCAAGTTCAGTTTGAATTTTAGCAATTGCAGTTTCCATATGCTCGTCATTGGTCACAAAGTGGGTCGCAGGAAAAATCGCAAGATGATCCACCTCTCCCAAAACTTGTCCTGTCAGTGATTCAATCTCACAAATACGATCAATTTCATCACCAAAAAATTCAACGCGAAAAGCATGCTCATCTCGAGAAGCTGGAAAAATTTCAACCACATCTCCGCGCACACGAAAACGCCCACGCTGGAAGTCAATATCATTACGCTCAAATTGAATATCAACCAAATCATTTAATAGCTGATCTCTAGAAATATCAAGCCCAGGACGGAGACTAACCACACTGTCTGAATATTCCTTAGGTGACCCTAAACCATAAATACAAGAGACAGATGCCACAACAATAACATCGTTGCGCTCTAAGAGAGCTGATGTGGCTGAGTGGCGCAATTTATCAATCTCATCATTCACAGAGCTATCCTTTTCAATATAGGTATCACTTGATGGCACATAGGCTTCTGGCTGATAATAGTCATAATAAGACACAAAATACTCTACAGCATTTTCTGGAAAAAACTCTTTAAATTCACTATAGAGCTGACCCGCAAGCGTTTTATTGTGAGCAATAACGAGAGTCGGTTTATTGACCTGTGCAATCACTTGACTCATGGTGTAGGTTTTACCTGTACCAGTTGCACCTAGTAAGATTTGAGCCTTTTCCCCCCCCTCAATATTTTCCACCAAGGTTTTTATCGCCTGAGGCTGATCACCTGATGGGGCATATTTTGATACTAATTTAAAAGTATTGTCATCTCTTCTATCTATCATTTTCTCTATCCTTCATACTTACTTTCTTCTATTTTACCACATCAGTAAAAAAAGGTTGAGCTCTGTCGCTCAACCTTTGCTGTTTTCAAGTTATGACTTTCCTTGAATACCTTCTAAGTACCTCGCAAAGATATCATGAACTATTTTTGCTTATTTCTTATTAGATTTCACAATACAAAT
>NZ_JBNPOS010000027.1:0-21459 GCF_050315295.1 Streptococcus sp. SGI.013 | reverse complement strand
AACGTAATAAAATTCAAAAATCGCTTTTCAACTTCTGATAGAAGGATTGTTTCTTCTGAAAATTTATTGATGACATCTCCATAATTTTGAAAATTGGAATTTTCAAAAAAGACAAGCGGATCAATGCTATTCAATTTCACAAAATCTGATAGATATGGAATTCTACCCAACTTGTTCTCTAAGTCTTTAAAAGCATCTCGTAAAATTTTAATTGATGAAAGTGTCGTATTTGTGATAGATGAAAAAATTTGTTCTTTGGCAACCTTCTCAAAGTTGATTGTCGTCAATCCTTTTAATATATTTGGCTCTCTGACGTCGCGACGATAATTGTCCTTGTTCATTGATTGGTCACCAAAAAGTGCAACTGGAATTAGATAGTTGTTTTGATAGTTTCCAATAAAATCAATAATCGTAACAAACTCTTTTGAATCGTGCTTCCTTAAGCCTCGTCCTAATTGTTGAATAAAAATGATACTTGATTGGGTGTTACGAAGCATAACAACCTGGTTGACACTTGGAATATCAATTCCCTCATTAAAAATATCAACCGTTAAAATATAGTCTAAGTTCCCATTTTCTAATTCTTGAACAACTCGCTGTCGCTCTTCTTGACTATGTTCTCCTGATAGCGCACGTGTGCGAAGTCCCCTATTATTAAATTGACTTTCTAATTCATTTGCCTCTTTAACAGAAGAACAGAAAATCAACCCCTTAACCACTTCTCCGCTAACTCCGTAGTAAGCGACTTTTTCTAAGATATGATTAACACGCTGGTCTGATACTAAATTCGAAAAAGTGGCTTTCTCACCAATCAATCGGCCATCAATCTTAATGTCTGAAACGCCGTAGTATATAAATGGACAGAGCATATCATTATCAAGTGCCTCTTGTAAGCGAATCTCATAGGCAATATTATAGTCAAAAAGCTCATAAATATTTTGTCCGTCTGTTCGCTCAGGTGTCGCTGTCATCCCTAAATAAAAATCTGGCTGAAAATAATTCATCACTTTTTTATAGGTATCTGCACCCGCTTTATGAACCTCATCAATCAAAATATAGTTAAAGAAAGTTGGAGCAAGTGATTGGAGATTGTCTTCTCTCGAAATGGTTTGAATGGTCGCAAAAATATACCTCTTTTGTGAAATATCCATCCCACTTTTATAAATGCAACCCTCATCATCCTCAAAACCTAACACTTTTTGAAAATCTTTTAATGATTTCTGAAGAATTTGTTCTCGGTGGACAATAAACAACATTTTCTCTGGATTATATTGTTTAACATCAAAAGCAGAAAGATAGGTTTTTCCTGTTCCAGTTGCACTAATGACCAGAGCTTTTTGTGCACCATTTTTCCTAACGGTTGCGAGACCTTCTAGAGCTTGCTCTTGCATCTTGTTGGGGCGTATAGATTCTTGGTAAGGGGCTATTGACTCATCCTGGATCGTTGCTGGTTGTATCACCGTCTTTCTACGAGCCGAATAAGCATTGATTGCTTCTATATCTAAAACGATTGATTTTTCCCAAATACGCTCAAACTCTTCTTTTGCATTCTGAATAAAATCACCATTATGTGTAGATGTCAACTTCACATTCCACTCATAGTTCACTTTTAAAGCCGTATGCGTTAAATTGGAACTACCAGAAATGATAACTTGCTTATCTTTTTGCTCAAACAGATAAAACTTAGCATGCATTTGCAAATTGACTGGTGTTATCCGTATTTGGACATTTTTCAGTTTAAGCAATTCCTTCATCGCTATGGGGTCGTTGAAATCCAGATACGGAGAAATTAAAATTCTCCCTTGTATTCCCTCATCCGCCAAATCTGATAATTGACTTTTAATCAGGGCTAGTCCAGACTGAGTAATAAAAGCCACACTGAAAGCAAAGGATTTAGCCTTGCTTAATTCTTCTTGAATATCATTTAAAACATAACGATGAGTTTCTGTATCATTAATTAAAATTTTAGGCGAATAGACTCCTTCTTGAAAAACCTCTCTATCAATAAAACCATATTGCAAAGAATGAAGAAGGTTATCTTTAAATAATTGGTTATTAGCCATGACTATTTCCTTTGTTGTTAGATAATACTATTATTATAAAAATTCAAAAATATGTAAAGATAGAAAAATACTTCACTAGAAACAAAGTTTCATTATTTTCTATTCTTCCTAACATTATCTCAGCTAACACTTAAACAAAAACCCAGCCTTTTTGGGCTGGGTATTTTATCCTATTCTACCTACTTAACCAATTTCTTCATCTCTTCAATCCGTCCTACTGTCGCATCATACTTAGCTTGGTAGTCGGCTTGTTTTTCTTTTTCTTTTTCAACGACTTCTGGTTTGGCGTTGGCGACGAAGCGTTCGTTGCCGAGTTTTTTGCCAACCATGTCCAATTCTTTTTGCCATTTGGCCAGTTCTTTGTCTAGACGAGCCAACTCTTCTTCGACGTTGAGGAGGTCTGCTAGTGGCAAGAAGATTTCAGCTCCTGTAATCACAGCTGACATAGCCAATTCTGGTGCTGTCAAATCAGCTGAGATTTCCAAGGTTTCTGGATTGGTGAAGCGTTTGATGTAGTTGACATTTGACGTGAAGAAGTTTTCCAATTCAGCGTCACTTGTTTTCACCAAGATAGTGATTGGTTTTGATGGTGCTACGTTGACCTCTGCACGCGCATTACGAACGGCACGAATCAAGTCTTTCAAGCTCTCTACACCCTTATGAGCGCCAGTATTCTCAAATGCTTCATTGACCACAGGGTAGGCCGCCACCACGATAGAGCCCTCTGCGTACTGGGCGAAGATCTCTTCCGTAACAAACGGCATGATTGGGTGGAGGAGGCGAAGGATTTGGTCCAGCGTGTAGAGAAGGACAGATCGGGTCATGACTTTCTCAGCCTCGTTGTCGCTGTAAAGCACCTCCTTGGTCAGCTCGACATACCAGTTGGCGAACTCTTCCCAGATGAAGTTGTAGAGAATGTGACCAGCCACACCAAACTCGAACTTGTCAAAGTTTTCAGTGACCTTGGCAATGGTTTCGTTGAGGTTGTGGAGAATCCAGCGGTCCGTCACGTTGCCAGCCTCACCTGCTGCGACTTTAGCGACATTCTCACGCGCTGCATCCAAGGTCAACCCTTCATTGTTCATGAGGATGTAGCGGGAAATGTTCCAAATCTTGTTGATGAAGTTCCAAGACGCGTCCATCTTCTCATAAGAGAAGCGAACATCTTGACCAGGAGCAGAGCCGTTTGACAGGAACCAACGCAAAGCGTCCGCACCGTATTTCTCGATGACATCCATTGGGTCGATCCCGTTTCCGAGTGACTTAGACATCTTGCGACCTTCTTCGTCACGGATCAAACCGTGGATCAGCACGTTCTTGAATGGCTGACGGCCTGTGAACTCAAGCGATTGGAAAATCATACGAGACACCCAGAAGAAGATGATGTCATAGCCCGTTACCAAGGTTGAGGTTGGGAAGTAGCGCTTAAAGTCCGCCGCATTTTCATCAGGCCAGCCCATGGTTGAGAATGGCCAAAGGGCAGAGCTGAACCAAGTATCTAGGACATCCTCATCCTGTACCCAACCGTCACCTGCTGGAGCCTCTTCTCCGACGTACATTTCGCCAGATTCGTTATACCATGCTGGAATCTGATGACCCCACCAAAGCTGACGCGAGATAACCCAGTCGTGTACATTTTCCATCCATTGGAGGAAGGTATCGTTGAAACGTGGTGGGTAAAATTCAACCTTGTCAGCAGTGTCTTGATTGGCAATGGCATTCTTAGCCAGTTGGTCCATTTTAACAAACCATTGAGTTGACAAACGTGGCTCGACTACCACACCTGTACGCTCAGAGTGACCAACTGAATGCACACGGTTTTCGATTTCGACAAGGGCACCCAGTTCTTGCAACTTCGCAACGGTTGCTTTACGGGCTTCAAAGCGGTCCATGCCTGCAAATTCACCTGCCAACTCGTTCATAGTACCATCATCGTTCATAACGTTGACTTGTGGCAGATTGTGGCGTTGACCTACGAGGAAGTCATTTGGATCGTGGGCTGGAGTGATTTTCACAACCCCTGTACCAAATTCCGGATCTGCGTGCTCATCCGCAACGATTGGGATTGGCTTGTTAACGATCGGTAGGATAACGTTTTTACCAATCAAGTCCTTGTAACGTGGGTCTTCTGGGTTAACCGCCACCGCAACGTCACCGAACATGGTTTCAGGACGAGTTGTCGCAACTTGAAGGGCACGAGAACCATCTTCCAACATATAATTCATATGGTAGAAAGCACCTTCGACGTCCTTGTGGATCACTTCAATGTCAGAAAGGGCAGTTCTGGCCGCTGGGTCCCAGTTGATGATAAATTCGCCACGGTAGATCCAGCCTTTTTTGTAGAGTTCTACAAAGACCTTGCGAACAGCTTTTGACAGTCCTTCATCAAGTGTGAAACGCTCACGTGAATAATCCACAGATAGCCCCATCTTGCCCCATTGTTCCTTAATGGTCGCAGCATACTCATCTTTCCATTCCCAGACTTTATCGAGGAATTTTTCACGACCAAGATCATAGCGGGTCACGCCTTGCTCCCGCAAGCGCTCCTCAACCTTAGCTTGAGTGGCAATCCCCGCATGGTCCATACCTGGAAGCCAGAGGGTATCAAAGCCCTGCATACGTTTTTGACGGATGATAATATCTTGAAGAGTGGTATCCCAAGCGTGTCCCAAGTGCAACTTACCTGTGACGTTTGGCGGCGGAATGACGATAGAATAAGGCTTAGCCTCCGCATCGCCTGACGGCTTAAAAACATCTTGGTCCAACCAAGTTTGATAACGACCAGCCTCAACAGAGGCTGGATTGTATTTTGGTGATAATTCTTTTGACATTTATTGTTCTCCTTTTATATAGTAAATCATATTATTTCTCATCTTAAGCGCGGGACTCCTTCATCTTCTCCCACTCACTTTTTAGAAGACCGTATCGTAAATCATGACAGCGATTGCCTTGAATATCTTTTCGGTCACGAATGCTAGCTTCCAGAGTAAAACCGAGTTTTTCAGCGATACGTCTGCTTTGTCTATTGTAGTCATAGCAAACAATTTCGACTTTATGAAGGTTAAGAAGTGTAAATCCAACCTCAATTAATGCCTCTACAGCTTCTACCATGATGCCTTTCCCCCAATAATCTGGATGGAGCATGTAGCCAATTTCAAAGACATCATCTTCATGACGGTGATTGAAATCGCAAGAGCCAATAATGCGGTCGTTCCCCTTGACTGTTATACCATAGCCTGATGGCAGATTTTCTTTTTCAAGATTTTGGTAGTAGTGATTTTCAAAATAATCATACTCGTCTTCCAAGGTTGCAATGAGTGGCAGACCAGCTGGATAAACCACATTTTCTAAGCTAACGTAAGCAAACATATCTGGCACATCATCTATCGTCCGCTGACGCAAGATGAGACGTTCCGTCTCCACAGCTGGTAACATCTTATCTTTTAGTTCTCCAACAACTTTCATCCTTATCTCCTTACTATAATACTCATAAAGCATCAAAAATCCCTGCCTAGACTTGCTAGACAGGGACGAAGTTGATTTCCGCGGTACCACCCTTGTTCAGATTGATTATCTGCACTTTATCTATTCGATTCAAAACATCAGCAACCAGTTTTGACATTTGTGCGGATTTCTCAGTACCACCGCTTCCTGTGACAAATGGAGTCCAAAACACCTCTGAATGCTATTATTGTAGCAAATAAGACAGGCAAGTGCAAGAAATTTACTGGATTTCTCAAACTCTCTCACCTGCTTTAAACCAATCTGTTGGCCCTTACTCTATCAGACCACCAAAATCCTTTATCAACAAGCCAGTTGCTGTTTTTTCAAAAACGTAATGTCGATTGGAGTGACCTGTTGCTGGTGAACGACCATCAGTATAAGAAGTGATAGTGGTATAGGAAATATCGCAAGTGACTGTATTTCCTGATACTTGAATATTGGAGATACTATCGGTTGTGGAGTCATAACGCGCAATCCCCTCATTTGCTGAATCATTGACCACCCAATCAACTGTAATACGATGACTTTCAGATCCCTTTACAAAATTATCAGCAATCGCATCTGTACGCGTTGCCAATGAGCGATTGATATCCTTACGGTACTGATTTACCCGCTCTTTAATCTGAGCCTGCACGCCTTCTACTGATGCATCTTGCTTGTCACTTTTTTCATCAGCCCTGTAATAAAATGAACCATACATTTCAGACATCACAAGAACACGATCCTTAGTTGTATCATCCTGATTTGAAATCTGTGCACCAGCTAAATCAATGGTTGGAGTGCCAGCAGGAAAAAAGAAGTAAGCCATGCGACTGGTTCTCACACCAGTTTCTGTTACGATGTATTCAACATAACCATCTTCATGTTGCATAACCTCCACATCACCCACCAGCTTATCCGTCAACTTCAGAGTATCTTGACCATTAGTCCACTCCCCCTGAACACTCCTTAAATCTCTCTTATAAAGCGCTTCTATATCCATTTTATTGGATGTCGTTTCTGTGGTTTTAGCAGTTGTTGAAGTAGAGCTTGAACTTGAAGTGGAACTTGTGGACGTGGCTTTAGCGGTTGTTGAAGCAGAGCTTGAACGTGAAGTGGAGCTTGTGGAGGTAGTTTTTGAGGTACTTGTTGCTTCTTTCTGTTTTGAAGGGGTTACCTTGACAACCTTTACTTGCTCAGCATCTTGCAAAGCCTGCTTCAAACAAAAGCCACCTACTCCCAAAACAGCTATCCCAAGTCCTAAAAAAAGGCGTTTAGACAATAGGTTACGAGAGGTTACTTCCACACGTCCCTCTTGAATAGCTTGATGCAATTCAGCTGGAGAGGGCTTGCGCCCATGAACTTTTTTAAATTGTTTGATAAAGTCTTGTTGATTCATGTCTTGTCCATTAATTATCCAGTATTATTGTTAAGTGATTCTAGGGACGATGCTTCTTAGGCTTTAAAGTCAATCCCTTTTTCTTTTAACTGTTTAATAGTTGCTGGACCAATCCCTTTTAAAGCTAGCAACTCTTTTTCAGTCCAAGTTGCAAATGCTTCTAAAGAAGTAATTCCTTCTTCATAAAACGTTTTCAAACGTGCTTCTGGCAGACCTGCCAGTTCTTTAATGTTAGAGAAAGCTTCAAAACTTGTAGTAATCGTAGAAGCGACTTTTTGAGGTGCTTCTTCAACTGCCTTCACCACGCGCTCAATCTTCTGACCTGCTTTTCTTCTAAAATCTGCTGCTTCTTTTCGTAATGCTTTTTTACGGTTTACTTTTTTCTTAGCCATTATAATCCTAAATTCTCTCTTTCTGGTTTTTAATAGGGACGAGTTCCAAATAAATCATCTGGTAAATCATGAAAACTTTTGCCATCATGATAATTGGCAAACTTAGTGGTTAGAAACTGGTAAGCATCCAGACGACTTTCATAACGAATAACAGCCTCTTTGGCACGCTCATCTTGACTTTCTTCCCACACAGCCTGACTTTGTTCCATGGCCATTTTGTTGATCATGACCTGTTGGCTTACCCATTCTTCAAACTCTTTTAAAAACTCTTGTTCGTAAGACACACTTTTCTCCTCTTCTCACAAGTTACAATCTTACTTATTATAGCTCAAAAAAGCCTAGACTTCAAGGATATTGCCAGTATTTCTTCAAAGCTAATCTATTTAAAATAAAAAAACCTAAACGATAGGTTTCTCTCTGTTTCTTGATGCCACCACCGAGAATTGAACTCGGAACTGAGCATTACCATTGCTCTATTATACCATTTAACTATAGCGGCTACCTTCTTATATTACTATAGTTTTTCATAAAATGCAAGAATATTTTTACTCTCACTTCAAAACAATAGACTGTGCCCCATCCTGATCTTTTCCTGTCAGTCACATAATCAAGATTTTGGTCACAGTCTTTTATAATCCTTAAAAGTCAAAATGATAAGTGGTCTGACTAGAATAAAGCCTGTTAGCCTCAAGTAAAATCTGACCAAACTGTTTTTCTTTTACTGTGTTAGGTATAGCTTGAGCCTCCAAACTAAAAGCAGAATGCTTCTCCTTGTTTTTGCCATGGTTATAGGTATAAATCACCACTGCAGGTTGATCTGTTGTCATGGTTAAGCAAATTTTCTTATCAGGACTCTTAACCTGGACTGGCACATCATAATCTGCCAATAACCAAGCATGATCATACCCCCCTACCATTTTAACTTGTGGATGACGTGAATGAAAACCAGAAGCAAATTCCTGATAATCTCTAAAATCAAATGGACTATAGAGAACTGGTAACAATTCTCCTGTTGGCAAATGATCCTCTCCTAATTCGGCTACATAATCAGAAGCAATTTTAACCAGATGATGTTCGACAGAATGATTAAAATGGCCTGTTAGATTAAAATAAACGTGATTGGTCGGATTAAAATAAGTATCCTCTGTGGATTTTGCTTCGTAGGTAATCCTTAAAGTATCGTCCTCATCCAAATGATAAGTAATCATCACCCAAAGCTTTCCTGGAAATCCCTTATAGTTTTCCTCGAAATTGTGACTAAAACTCACACTATTATCCACAGTATTGATAAAATAATCCCAATAAATTACCTCATAACTATTTCTTCCTCCATGAAGCGTATTTTGCCCATCATTTTGGTCTAAATAATAGTTTTTTCCCGACAATTCAACAAAACCATCTCTAATACGCCCTGCAACAGGACCAATACTAGCCCCAACATAACTATCATGTTCCTTATAAGCTTCATCAGAAGAGTAACTTTTAATAACCTGTCGCTCCCCATCTTCTAAAGGAAGGGTTATTCCAACCAAACGAGCACCAAAATTACTAAGACTGACCGTCATCCCTCTACTATTTTTTAAGATCAATAACTTGGCTCTTTGTGAACCAAATGGTTTTACTTTAATTATCTTATCCATCGCTCCTCACCTCAATAAAAGGAGTGGAAAAATGTTGAAAATCACTTTATCTCACCCCTTTATCACTATAAGCAACCTGATTTTTCAAAAAAAGTAACTATCTTAATATCCACTAAATAATACTCTTTAGACCTCATCACTCCCTACTTTACCACTTAAATGGAAGTAGCTAGATCGCTCCAGCTACTTCTCACTCATCATCCTCATCAGCGACTAATAATAAATCGTTGACACGTTTGATGTTGCTGGTTCCATATTGAATAAGATCGACCTCTTGATCTAGTAGTATTCCGTTTAAAAAACCAATAACCATCGGCATATTCATCCCGACATAGAAATCAAAATTGCCCCCTTCAAGTAAGAGTTTTGAGACAACATTTGCTGGAGTTCCACCTAGCAAATCTGCCATGACGATAAATTGATCAAAATCTTTTGTCAATGCTTCAAATTTTTTTCTAAAATCATCAGGACCTTCTTCTGGCAAAAGAGCTAGTGTGTGAACTTGATTTTGTGGTCCCATAATCATTTCCGTACTCTCTTTTAAGGCTTCACAAAACCGACCATGACTGATCAAAACCAATTGCTTTGTCATATGTCACTCTCCTATACTCCTAAAATAGGAACTTTTAGCCACCAAGATAGGAAGGATACTCCTACGGCTATTGCAATCACAATAAAGATCGCTTTAGTAGAAGTCATTCCTTTTTTACCAAGTAACCAGTAAATAAAGCCTGCAAAAAGAGCTGGTACCAGACGAGGGAAGATTTTATCCAGTGTTTCTTGAAGATTAAACACAACACCACCAAAATCTTGTGCATAAGTAAATTTAAAGTTAATCATGGTGGCAATTAAAGCGCCGACCATAAAGACCCCAAGAACAGATGCCGCATCTGTTAAAGCTGTCAAACGGTTTTGCATGGTTGTCACCAAGCTCACCCCTTCTTTATAGGCAAACTCTAATTGTTTCCAACGGAAAATATCATAAGCTACAGCCACTAAAATCCAAAGGAATATCCCAATCGGATTACCATCTGTTGTTGCAAGACCAGCAGCCAAACCACCCATGATGGCAGGAATAGTTGATCCAAAAATAGAATCCCCAATCGCAGCAAATGGTCCCATCAAACCAGTCTTAATACCTGTGACAGCCTCTTTTGATTTTGTGCCTTCACTTTCTTCAAGAGCCAAGTCAATCCCTGTCACAATAGTATGGAAAAATGGCGAAGTATTAAAGAACTGAGTATGTAGGCGCATCATTTCTTGCAGCTCAGGAGTGCCATCTCCGTACATTTTTCTTAACTGTGGCAAAATCATATACAGATAGCCTGAAGCTTGCATCCGTTCGTAGTTCCAGCCCCACTGGAAGGTGAAGAGACTACGGCGATTGATTTGATTAAAATCTGCTTTTGTTAATTTATAGTTCGTCATCTTCAATTTCCCCACTTTCTGACTGATTTGTTACAGTTGCCACAGTTGGTACATTGATTGCATTTTTATAACTAATAGCTGCTAGAGCAAAACCGATAACAGCAATTCCAATCATTGGAAGACCATTAAATTGAGCACCATCCAAAGCTTTTGCGATGTCTGCTACCACACCGACACCACCTGCTAAGGTTGTCACATAACCAAATAAGGTTGTCAGCATAGCTGTGATGGTAAATCCAAGCGCCAAGTAAGCCAAGTTTTTCTTAACTGGAAGATAACGTAGTAAAATAGCAAAACCAACACCTGGAAGCATTTTACCAGCTAAAATCAATCCATCTGCTAACCATTGTGCATTGTTAGCAATCCAATCGGATAAGGTTTTAACGGCATCCCCACCTAAAGCAAGGGCCAAAAATACAGGAAAGGCACGAGATAAAGCCCAAGGAATAGCTCCCAAAAGGTAGTCACGTTCAATACCTTTATAGTTAAAGTTTTCAACATGTTTATCAATACGGTGTGCAAAATAAGTTGTTGAGAAGCGACCTAGAACATCTGTATAAACCATCAAAGCTGCAACAGGGACCGCAATGGCAGAAATAGCCAATTCTCTATCCATTCCAGTTGCAACAGAGAAGGCAGTCGCAAGAAGAGCACCCGATGTCGCATCAATACGTGATGCGCCACCAAAGGTCCCTACACCAAGAACAACCAGTTGCAAAGCACCACCGATATAAAGACCTGTTTTTAAATCTCCCATGATTAAGCCGGTAATAAAACCTGCAAATACTGGAGAACCCGCTGACGATACAATAGTCAACTCATCCAAGATTTGATAAGCAGAGTAGAGCGTCAGCAATAAAATTTGCCACCATTGAATCATGATTTTCTCCTCCTCACACTATAAGATTTTGGATTATTTTCTAAGTAAAGGCATAAATTCCTCAACGGCATCACTTGGTACCATTTGAGCAATTAAATGAATGCCTTGTTTGTTAAGAGCCTCAAAAACTTCTATATCACGATCAACAACATTGATTGAACGTGTGATTGATCTGGTTTCTTCTGTCTGTGACATATTTCCTACATTGATTTCACTTAATGGCACACCATACTCAATCAAGCGAAGGAAACGATCTGGTTTTCTAGCCACAATTAACAAACGCTGTGAATCATATTTTCCTGATAAAATATTTTGTGCTGCTTTTTCCACAGGAAGCACACTCAATTTCACACCCGCTGGCGTCGCTAATTTCAACCCACTTTTTTCAATGTCATTTTGAGCGACCTCATCATCAATCACCATGATACGACTAATTTGTAGTTTGGTTGTCCACAAATTTGCCACCTGACCATGAATCAGACGCCCATCAATACGTGCACCAATGATTGTCATAATGATCCCCTCACATCTCTTTATAAATTGGAGTTTTTACAAAATCAATCGCCTCTGCATATCGCCCTTCTGTCTCAAAAATCAGAACTGTATTATCCCCTTTCCTAAAGAATTCTTTTGGAATATACAAGGATAAGGTAGGACCAATATCCCAAAAACGACCAATCAGATGATGATTTACCATCACGCAGCCTTTTCCAAATTGTGATACATCTAGATAAGTGGCTGAAGGCTCATCTAGATTAACCTGATAGCGATAAAGTCCTGCTACACCTTTTTTCCACTCTTTTGAAAAATTTAAATCTTTCCATTTTGAAAAATCTAAACCATAATGTGTCCAATTGGTCACAAAATGCAAGTCCGCCATCATTCCCCGTCCTAGTCCTTTTCTTTGACTAGGTGCCAGCAACTTATGACCATAATTCACTCGCCCCATATTTTCAACTAAAATTTGGATGCTTAGGGTATCCGACAAAAGAGGAACCTCTATATCTCCACCAATTTCTTCTTGGTATTGTGTTGCCATTAGTTGACCATCTAAGTAGAGGTGAATTCGGTCTCTCGCATCAATAATTCTTAGTCGCTCCTCCTCCTTATCTTTTTTGATAGTGGTCTCATAAAGGATATACCCTTCATTTTGACCTAAATCTTCCATGTTTTGAGGGTAAAGACAATTGATCTGATAGCTTGCCAACTGATCTAAATTGTCCAACAAGGACATCTTGTCCTCTAAAGCAATCCCTTTTTTCTCCATAAAAGATTTTGTAAGTGGTTTATCAAACCATAAATTTGGATAACGTGCTTTCAAGGCCTCCTGTAAGGCAAAATATTTGGCTGTAGGATTGCCTGATTCATCCAATAGCGCATCATAATCATAAGAAGTAATTTGCGGTAAATCCGTCTGTCCTCGAGCAGAACAACCATTTTTAAAGCCGAAATTAGTACCACCATGAAACATATAGAGGTTAATCGATCCTAGTTCTATCGCTTCCATGACAGCTTCAACCAGCTCTTTAGGATTTCGTCTAACAATTTCTTGCCCCCAGCGATTAAACCAGCCATCCCAAAACTCCATACACATCAGAGGCCATGTTTTCCCATTTTCATCAAAAAATGCTTGCATTTGGGCAAAATTTTTTTGGGCACTGGAGCCAAAATTTCCAGTAACCAAAATATCATCTTCAATTAAACTGCCTGCCCTTAAGGTAGCTTGCCAAGGACCATCTGATGTAAACAGCGGCTGACTTATCCCACCTTCAAGCAGCAAATCTCTAACCTTTCTTAGATAAGCTTTATCTTCCCCATAGGAGCCATACTCATTTTCTATTTGAAACATCAAAATATTACCACCATTATCTAACTGGTGTTTTACGAGCTTTGGCAGTAAAAAATCATAGTACCTTGCTAGATAGGTTAAAAATTTTTCATCTGACGAACGAATCCGTATGCTTTTAGTCAAAAGCCAAGCTGGTAAACCGCCAAACTCCCATTCCGCACAAATATAAGGCGAAGGGCGTATAATGGCATATAAACCTAACTCTTGAGCTAAATTCAAGAAAGCCTCAAAATCTTTTTCACCACTGGCATCAAATATCCCTTCTCTCTCTTCATGAAAATTCCAAGGAATATAAGTTTCAACAGTATTAAATCCTAAAGCTTTTAGATTATATAAGGAAGCATACCAATCAGCAGGGGGTATCCTAAAATAATGGATACTACCTGATAATATTTTAAAGGCCTTCCCATCTAATAAAAATTGATCTCTAACTTCAAATCGAGGCATAGTGACCTCCTTAAATAAAGTCAATTTGAAAACGTTTTCTTTTTATATTGATATATTAACATATTTTAATGGTTATATCAAGTTTTTAGGTGCAGTTTCTCAAAAAATTTAGTATAATAAATGGTGAAATAAGCAGCCTGTTTAATTGAAAGGAGGTCATTATGGCAGAACCCAAATATCAAAAAATCAAAAATGATCTTCGCCAACAGATTATTTCTGGAAAATTTGAAAACGGAGATAAGTTTTATACTGAAGCAGAGCTAGTTGACATCTATGGCGTCAGCTCAATCACGGTTATCCGTGCCATCAAAGAACTGGTCTCAGATGGTTACCTTGTGCGAAAACAAGGTAAAGGAACCTTCATCTCTCGTGCTAGAAAAGGAAAGTTAGTAGAGTTTTCAGACATGGAGCTCTTTCCTATTGAAACCGATACAGTCACTGTCTTATCCATTCAAAAAGGAAATGACGCTGAATACTTAGAAAAGCTTGGGCTACCAAAAACAGAGTATTATTATAAAATTATCCGCCTACGCTATGCAGATGGCTCCCCTTACCTTTACCACCAATCCTATATTCCAAGATATTATATTCTAAACCCAGAGGCTGATCTTCAACATTTCAAGTCTATTTATCAACGCTTTAAACTAGATTTTAATATCCATATGTCCGAAGAGCCCTTTATTGAAACTAACCAAGTTGTCATACCTAGCCCAAAACCTGTTCAAGAAGCACTCAATTTATCCCCAACAGAAGCGAGTATCCTTCAAATCAAAAAAACACAATCATCTGTTACTCAAAGCATCCTTGAATACACAGAAACCTACAAACACTGGAAATATTATAAATTTGAAATTAAAGCAAACAGCCAATAGAGGTTGGACCATCAGTCCAACCTCTTTATTTAGAATTCATGATAATATCTTGACGCAGTGGGAGATAGGATTTGTAAAGCCAATCTCCTCAGTTCGTGTTTTACACTTCAAATCTACCTTAGCTACTGTTGCAAACAGAGAGAGGTCAAACCGTCAGAGTAAGGACTGTTTGAGCCAGGAAATAAAATAAGTCAAAGTAGTCTAGTAGAGGATTTTAGCAAGAACTTACATGTTGGGAAGTAAGGTGATTAACCAATCGAGGTCTTCCCACTCCCTTAGCTATCTCACTATCAACTTAACTTATTCCACCAAGGATGTGCGGTTTCGACTAGCACCTCATTAAGAGCATTTATGTTAGATTTTCCTTGTTGTCTTAACCACTCTCTTGTCGCAAGCACACCATTTTGAACAAATGGTTCCACAGCATCCTTCCAAGTAGCCCGACCACACAAGACACCATTAAACTGAGAACCTGATGCGTGAGCAAGCCTTAGAGTGTCTTGGAAAAGTTGAGCTGAGACTCCTGCACTTAAAAAGATAAATGGCAAATGGGTCGCATCTGACTGTTCTTTAAAATAAGCCATAGCTTCTGATTTTGTATAGACCACTTCTTCTCCGAAACCTTCCACATAGCGCATATCAACAGGAACTTCCACTTTTAACACATCCACTTTGTAATCAGCTTTTGAAAATTCTTTCATCATTTTAATGACTTTTCTTGGCTTATCAGCTGCAAATTCCTTAGATTGCTTATCTGATCCCTTTGCATCGTAAGATAATAATTCCAAGAAAAATGGCATATTTTCTGCCGCACATTCGCTCCCTAATCGCTCAACAAAGATATGTTTCACATTATTCACATAAGGATCATCATCAATATCATAGTAGAGCAAAAATTTGATAGCATCTGCACCTTGTTCCTTCAGATGAAGAACGGACCACTCTGGTAACAAATCTGGTAAACGGCCTGGGCGGCTAGTATCATACCCTGTTTTTTCATAAGCTAGCAAAAGCCCAGCTTCTTTATCTCTGATGTTTGCTGCATCTAACCCATACTCAGGATCTAACAAAATAGAGGACGCATACGGTGTTAATTCTTCTGACACTAATCCTTTAAACTCTGATATGACTTCCTTACTCGGTTGATACCCAAATTGTTCAAACATTTTTTTCAAAGCGCCTCTTTGATCAATAGCCAGGGCTGAAATAATACCATCTTGTCGTGACACTGCCTCTAAACGTTGACGTTTTTCTTCACTTAATGTCCACATAAGCTACTCCTTATCTTCCATAGGGATGAATTCGAACACCTTTAACCACACGATTAACCGTACCGCTTACAGACGGCGTATCTGGTTTATTTTTTACCTTAATAGCACTTAACAGAGCAATGACCTGTGCAACCATAATACTAGGAAAGGCTAGATAAGCATCTCTTAATAGAGGCTCACTTCCTAAGTTAATCATTTGCCCAGAAAAATTTTCCCTCCCTTGTTGACCAATCGCTATCACCGATTTCGCGATATGATCTGCAGCAATTTCTTCTAAAATATCTAAATCATAATCTCTAGTATAAGTGTTATTATTTAAAAAACCAAACACCAAGGTTTTATCCGTAATAAAGGACTTGGGACCATGACGAAAGCCCATTGAAGAGTCAAAAATAGTTGCGACCTGACCAGCTGTCAACTCTAAAATTTTTAATTGTGCTTCTCTGGTTAAAAGAGAAAAACTTCCTGATCCAAGATAAACCAGTCGGTCAAATGTTCCATCTAATAAATCATTTATCTGTCTAACCTTATCCAAAACACCTCGTCCCATAGCAAACAAAACCGACACGAGAGATTCTTTTTCAGATAAATGATAACTTTGATCAAAAATCAACAAAGCCATTAACATCATACAGGTAAACGACCCTGTCATTGCAAAGCCAGCATCATTTGATTTTTCTGGCATTAAAAGTAACAGATTTTTTTCATCATCCACCGATTGCTTAGCCAACTCTCCATCTTGAGCACAAGTAATCGTTAGCTGATACAAATTAGGAACAATTGTTCGAGCTAAGTCCACTGCTGCTAAGCTTTCTGGGCTATTTCCACTTCGAGCAAAAGAAACCAGGAGCAAAACTTCATCCGAAAATAAATGATAATCTGGCGCAGAAACAAGCTCCGTTGTTCCAATACTCTCAAAGTCAAAATGTTTTCGGTCTCCAAATTTTCTAAGATAAGCAAAAATACTATCTCCAACATACTGAGATGTTCCCGCTCCTGTAAACAGTACACGAACTTTCTTACCATCTGATTGACAGATAACTTTTTCTAAAAACTGCTCAATCATTTGTTTTTTCTGTTGAAAAATAGTTAAAGTCTCCAACCACAATTCTGGCTGCTGACTAATTTCACGGGTGGTCACCTCAGCTCCTAAGCTAACTAGCTCTTCTTTTGACATCTGTAACATAAGCTACCTCCTAATAGGATAAAAAGCTAAGTCTTATCCCCTTGCCTTAAATGACTAATACGATAACGAAACTGATCTGCACGCGCAATACTAAAAGTGTATTCTATTAGTTGATTTTTATCCGTATAGGTCTTTCGTTGAAGATGAAGAACAGCTGATCCTAACGAAATCTTAAGCAAATCAGATTCCATCTCCATCGCTACACTGGCATAAAACTCCTCCTCAGCCACTCTAATCGTTTGCTTAAAATCTTCTGCAAAAATATCATATAAGGGCTTTTTCTCCAACATGCTTCTCGTTAAAGTTGAAAATTCCTTGTAAGGAAGGTAAGAGCGCTCTAGCATCATCTCAAGACCATCTGCCAAGCGTAGTCTTTCTAACTCCCAAGCTTCTTCTCCAACTTCCATACCCATATCCTTAGCTAAATACGTATCTAGCTGTATTTTTCGAAAAGATAAAATCTTCGTTTGAGGATCTTTACCGATTCGTTTCATTTGCTCCGTAAAACTATAGGCTGTGGATAAATCACATGCAGGTTCTACAATCTCTGATACAAATGTTCCCTTTCCTTGTTTTTTATAAATCACACCTCGCTTCTCTAAGTCTTGTAAAGCTAAGCGAACTGTCATTCGACTCACATCATAGGCTTGGATCAATTCCCGTTCACTTTGCAATTTCTGATTAGGGGACATGGTCTCTCTAATTTTTGTCTCTAACGCTTTGACCAATTGGAGATAAAGCGGTATTTTTTTTACTTTTTCCATCCTATCACTTCTTTCAATTGGTTATAACCACATATAGTATATTATAATATTGAATTTTAGTCAAGAAAATAACCGTTTCCACTCCAACTAAAAAAGCTTATCCCAAAGGATAAACTTCAAAAATCTATCAGGATTATTCTTTATGTCCTTGCAGTTGGCGTAAAAAATTCACCTTATCTCTTTGACTTTTTAAAATCCATACGTGACCAGAAAAATTTTCTAACAAGCTCTCTACCCTGGCATCATGTTTACGAGCATAGGTCCAAACAAAATACAAAAAATCCAAATACTCTTTATCCCAATGCTCCTGAAACTCTTCTGGCATCTCAGGCCTACTCGCTCTGTTCTTCCTAAAATCAAACGAGCGTTTCAAAACACGATACAGGGTTATCATAGGTGAAGACTTTAGCCAAACCACAGTATCTGCTTCTTTAAAACGTAGCTCCAAACTATCCCCATAGTTTCCATCAATAATCCATTCTTCATGGCTCCTCATAAACTCTAACATAGACCTTTTGAGTTGTTCTCTCGCCTCTTTTTCATTGCTGATTTTATGAAAAATACTATCTAAATGAAGCAAAGGCAAGCTTCTTAGCTCTTTAATCTGTCTAGCCAGACTTGTCTTACCTGTTCCTGGACTTCCAATAATCATCAGTTTCATCGATCAAACCTAGACTTTCTTTACTAATTTCACAACCGCCTCAACCGGTGTACTATTGTCCAAACTAATTTCTAAGTCTTCCTCAATGATTGGAAGCTTGAAATGAATGGCTTTTACCCAACGTCCTGCTTTATTTTTGTCATCATAAATTTCGACTTTTTCAATCAACATCTGACACAATCGCTTCTTGTCGATATCTTCCATGACGTCCATAAATGATGCAAAGTTAACTAATATTTTATAAATATTATCAGCGGTCATTTTATCTTTTAGGATTACCTCTCGTTTAGATTCACTTGTCTCAATTAGCCTTTCTACATCTGCTAATTTATCATAAATAGTATTTAATCTCATATCTAAATCAATTGACTTTTGCTGAAAATGAGGATCTTCAAAATTTAAGGAGTCAATCTGTTGGATTAAATTCATTTTAGTTGCACTTAATTGGCGAAAGAGACTTTTATATTGTTCAATTTCACTGTCTATCCTACTTGTATCAACCTGAATATTTATTTTCTCTTGCAGTTTTCGTGCAAAATCAGGTCTTGAAACTAACTTACTAATGATTGATAATACTTCATGGTCTAAATTTCCTGTTTTAAGCTGTTTATTAAATGTGCACTTATGACCATCTACATGTTTTCTATGTTTACAAGCATAGTAGTAATAGTTTTTATAGTATTCATCTTTCTTATTTTTATTTCGCTTGATACTTTTATTTCCATAAAGCCCAGCATGGCATAATGGACATTTTATCAACCCTGAAAGTATATAGATAGAATCGCCCTTGTTTGGATTCTCACGTTTATACTTATGGGCATTAGCTTCTCGTTTTTTCCTCACTTTTTTCCAAGTCTCATCGTCAATAATGGCTTCATGGATTCCGTCTGTTAGAATATAATTTTCAGACTGCGTGACTTTCGTTTCACCAGAAATTTTATCTCGAGTGCTTTCACGCCGTCCAAAAGCAATTTTTCCATTGTAAACTGGATTGTCTAAGATTCTTGCAATGCCACTTGATGAAAAATATGGAAGCGTACTATTGTGTCGAATTGGTTTCTTTATATCTAGGTTGGCTAAATGCTTGGCAATAGCTATAGTGCCCATATCACTGTTGGCAAATAAATCAAAAATCATCTTTACGGATTCAGCTTCTTCATGATTTACTTGTAATTGACCATTAACAAGGGAATATCCTACAGGCGCAAATCCACCATTCCATTGACCAGCTCTCGCTTTTTGTCTACGACCTTCCATAGCTTGAGAAATAATATTCTCTCTTTCCATTTCAGCAACTGCCGACAAGATCGTAATAACTAACTTTCCTGAATCCTTTGAACTATCCAGTCCATCATCAACGCAAATCAGATTTACACCATGAGATTCCATAATAGCTAGAGATTTTAAAGTATCCGCAGCATTCCGACCAAAACGTGATAATTTGAATACAAGTACATAGTCCACCTTATCTTTCTCTGCTTCGATGTCTGATATCATGTTCATAAATTCCGTTCGTCCTAGAATGGTTTTACCAGATTTCCCAGCGTCTTGATAGGTTTTCACAATCTCAATATCAAAAGCATTGGCATATTGCTGAATTTTTGCTTCTTGAGCATCTAATGAAAATCCTTCAACCTGCATAGTCGTAGATACCCTTGTATAGATATAGGCTTTCTTTCGCTTCATTTAATTTCTCCTTGAAAAGTTTGACCAAAAAATACCCTTATAATCTTAAGGGTATTTTAACTCTTTTTAGAAAAGAATACAAGCAACTACTCATCAGTATACAGGTTTTCTTCCTTGATTGGTAAATTTGAGCAATCAATGTTGTCTCCATATTTCAGAAGCATTTCTTCCAAAAATCTCACTAGTTCATCCATAGATGACCTCCAAGTGAAATTATTTGACTCTGATTCCTCATTACAAAAGGCAGAAGTAGTTGCTTGTAGAAATGTAAATCATGTAAGTTCATGATAAACTCCTTCTATAACTCAACTATATTCTGCCATTTTTTGGAAATTATAAAAAAACCGTTAATGAATTTGATATTAGTTTTAATTCCATGCAAAAATCTTCTTACAGAAGGTAAGAAGATTTTAGTTTTAAAACATTGTTAGATGTGTACTAGAAGTATATATACAGTACGATTAAACACAACTCTTGTCAACATTTTAAAAATTATTATCCACTTAAAAAATTGCCTCATTCATCAACTTCATTTCATAAGGAATTAGCTTTGAACTTATTTGCGAAATATTATCCTTTAGATATTGGATAATATTAGGATAACCAGTTAACTCCTCTGGTAATTTTACTTTCTTGACTGCTGAACAAGGTACCCCATAATCAATTAAGAATTGTAATCTTTCATCAACTTGTTCATTTTCTAATAAAGCAGCAAACACGCTATAGTCCCCGCACTTCATTTTTGATTGGCTAAAAACATATTTTTGAATAGAATCAACAACAGCAAGAAGCTTGGGAATCTCAAAATTTGCATCAGTTCTCTGAAATTTCAGCATATAATCGATAGCCCGATCCAAAGGATCTTTCTTATTTTTTTTAACATAGTAATCGTATTGTTCATAAATCAATTCTTTGAATGATAGATTTATATATTTCAAGGCTGTTACTGCTTTATTTTGACTATAGCCATACTCATCTCTATGCTTCAGGTACTTATATCCTAAAAATAATCAGTTCTATAATAAATTAAAAATCGTGTTGGTAGAAAAATCGTCTACTTCTACCAACACGATTTTACAAAGAGCCAGTACTTACATCTCTTTTTTCTCCTGTAAAACTATTGTATCTTGATACTTTAATGAGTTTCAATCATTCGATCTGTTAACCGTTATTTTTTGGATCTAAACTTAATAACATAGCATTAATGGCGACGATGACTGTTGACACAGACATTAGGATTCCTCCTAATGCAGGGCTTAATGTGATACCAATAGGAGCCAAAATTCCTGCAGCTAGAGGGATAGCTATAAAGTTATAACCGGCTCCCCAAAAGAGATTTTGTTTCATTTTACGAGTTGTTTTGTGTGCTAATTCAATAAATGATTCAATATCTCCTGGATCAGATTGAGTCAATATGACATCAGCTGAATCCAACGCC